>NZ_JBWMAW010000020.1:0-68495 GCF_056521395.1 Rhodoferax sp. LS1R11 | reverse complement strand
TGCCAATGCCATGCCTCGCGATATCGAGCGGGGGCTGCAGGCCGGCTTCCTGCGTTACCTGACCAAGCCCATCCGGGTGCCTGAGTTCATGGATGCGCTTGACTTTGCACTTGATCTGGTGGAGCAAGCGACACCACAAACAACCACACGGGGAGACAAAAACCATGCTCAGTAAAGCCGAAATATTGAATGCCAGCATCCTGATCGTTGACGATCAGGCGTCCAACGTCCAGTTGCTGGAGCAACTCCTGCGTGAGGCGGGCTACACCCACGTCACAGCTACCCTGAACCCGCAAGAGGTTTGCGCTTTGCACAGAAAACTGGGCTTTGATCTCATCCTGCTGGACCTGCAAATGCCCGAAATGGATGGCTTTCAGGTCATGGAGGGGCTCAAGACCAATGCAGCGGACGACTACCTGCCCGTCATCGTGCTCACCGCACAACCTGGCCATAAACTGCGCGCCTTGCAAGCGGGCGCCAAAGACTTCATCAGCAAGCCGTTTGATTTGGTGGAGGTGAAAACCCGTATTCACAACATGCTGGAAGTGCGTCTGTTGTACAGGAAGCTCGCTGATTTCAACAAGGTGCTGGAACAAACGGTAGCCGAACGAACTGCAGAGCTGCGTGAGAGTGAGGCGCGCTACCGCAGCCTCACCGAGTTGGCGTCCGACTGGTACTGGGAGCAGGACGAGAATGGGCAATTCACCAAGGTATCTGGCCCAGTGCTGGAAATGTTGGGCATCCGCGTGGAGAGCCTGGGCAAGGATGGCGGCAAGGACACGGTGGCGGGCTGGAATGAGGACGAGCGGGAGAAACTGCTGGAAACCATTGCAGCGCGCCAGCCGTTTCTGGACTTTCTCTTTCACCACACGAATGCCGATGGCTCACAGCAACAGTTCAGGGTGAGTGGAGAACCGATGTTCAACCACTCTTCCCGCTTCCTCGGTTACCGCGGGATTGGTGTTGAAATTCTGGCCACTTTGTAACTGCAAAGCCAACGACCGCATACCATGTCCTTACTTCCCAGCCCCAGTCAAAACCACCTGCTCGCCGCGCTTCCGCCGGCTGAATATGATCGCCTGGCTGCGCATCTTGAATTAGTGCCCATGCCGCTTGGTCAAATGCTGTATGAGCCCGGCAGCCAGTTGCGGCATGCCTATTTCCCCACAACGTCGATTGTTTCACTCCACTACGTCACGGAGTCTGGCGCATCGGCCGAGACGGCGGGTGTGGGCAACGAAGGGGTGGTGGGGGTCTCGCTGTTCATGGGCGGGGACACCACCTCCAGTTCGGCCGTGGTTCAGACCGCAGGCCATGCGTATCGGCTGGAGCGCGGTATTCTGAAGGATGAGTTCAACCGGGCTGGGCTGTTGCAGCGCCTGCTTTTGCGCTACACCCAGGCGCTGATGACGCAGATGGCCCAAACGGCAGCGTGCAACCGCCACCACTCAGTGCAGCAACAGCTTTGCCGATGGTTGCTTTTGACGCTGGACCGGCTTCCGTCAAGGGAGTTGATCATGACCCAGGAACTGGTGGCCAGCATGCTGGGCGTGCGCCGGGAAAGCGTGACCGATGCAGCGGGCAATTTACAGGCTGCAGGCTACATACGCTACCGTCGCGGACACTTGGGCGTCCTTGACCGCGCAGGGCTTGAGTCCCGCGCCTGCGAATGCTACGCCGTGGTCAAAAAAGAACTCGATCGCCTGCTTTGCGATGTTCGCTATCGGCAGGACAGTTCAGCGGACGCCACGTAGTCGCCCTGGCCAACCGGTCGCGCCCTGGGAATCAATACCGCTGCGCGACACCGTTGTCGATTCGTACACGGTCACCCACACGAATGTCGGCATTGGTGGTTTGGGTCACTGTCTGGTAGGAACCATCCCGCAAACGGATGGTGAACTTGTACGCGTCGGTCTGTTGCTGGTTTCTCTTTTCCAGTTCGCGGCCCGCATACGCGCCACCCGCAGCACCCAGCACGGTGGCTGCAGTGTTGCCGTTGCCTGAGCCCACCTGGTGACCAATGATGCCGCCCACCACGGCGCCCGCAATGGTGCCAATGCCCACACCACTGTTGGCGCTGTCAACACGAACCAGATCAATGGACTGAACAACACCGTATTGTGTGTAAGAACCTGGATTGCCGGCTTGTGGGTAGGTCACCCCACCATAAGGTGCGTTATTGGCAACCGGCATATTCTCGCAGGCTGCCAGGGAGAACACCGAGGCCACAGCGATGGCTGCTTTGAGGAAGGTATGGTTTGTCATGACGAAATTCCTTGAGTTATGGAAGGAGTGGCTACGACTTGGCATTGTTCACGGCGCAGCGTTTTCTTTCTGTTCGTTTGCGTACATACAGGTGAAAGATTTTGAATTAGCCTGCAACTTGTATGACGTCCATCTTCATCACACCGGCAAGCATCTCGCAACCGCACCCCCAGGGACTGACGATGACCGGGTCGTGGACCGCGCGGAGAATGGACACCCTTGAGCAACAACTGGCGTCATTGCGCTTTCCCGTCAAGACCCTGGTGGCCATTGACGCCAGCGCGATTGACGCACTCGATACCGCAGGTGCGTGGTTGCTGCAAAAGCTATTGACAAAACTGGGTGGGGAAGGAGCGACGGTAGAAATACATGGGCTAAAACCGCAATTTCAGAAGCTGATGGAAGCAGTAGCTGAACATGTCGCCAGCCAGGCCGTAGCACCCGCCGCCAAAGTTGTGGGAAATCCAACCACACTGGAAGCCATTGGCCAAAATGCCGTTTCGGCCTGGGCGCAGTTGCTTGCCCTGCTGGCCTTTATCGGCGAGAGTTTTCTGTCCTTGATCAACGGCCTCAGACACCCTTCGCGCATTCGCTGGCGTCCTATTCTGTTCAATATACGCACCGCCGGATTTGATGCACTACCCATCGTTGGGCTGTTGTCGTTTCTGCTCGGCATTGTGGTGGCCTACCAGGGTGCAGACCAGCTACGTCAATATGGTGCCAACATCTTTGTGGCTGATCTTGTGGGCTTGTCCATGGTAAGGGAGTTCGCGCCCTTGATCACGGCAATCATCATTGCCGGCAGGTCGGGGTCGGCGTACGCGGCTCAAATCGGCACGATGGCCGTGACGGAAGAGATTGACGCGATGCGCACGATCGGCATTGATCCGCTCGACATGCTGGTGCATCCGAAAGTGATTGCACTGGTCATCGCCCTGCCCTTGTTGACCGTGTTTGCCGACCTGTTGGGCATCGCGGGTGGCATGCTCATGGCGCAAGCCCAACTGGATGTGGGCTATATGGAGTTTCTTGACCGTTTGTCCAAGGCGGTCAGCATCACCTCGTATGCGGTGGGTATCGGCAAGGCCCCGATATTTGCGGCCATCATCGCCATAGTTGGCTGTTTTCAGGGCTTTCGTACCAAGGGTGGTGCGGACAGCGTGGGGCGCCAGACCACCCGCAGCGTTGTCCAGTCTATTTTTCTGGTGATCGTGGCTGACGCATTGTTCTCCATTGCTTTCAGCCTGCTGGACCTCTGACATGCAAGACTCCAAACCAACCGAACCAGCTGTCATTCAGGTCAGTGGCGTGACCACCCGCTTTGGCGACCATGTGGTGCATGACGGCATTAACCTGGAGGTACGCCGCGCCGAGATCTTTGCGGTGATTGGCGGTAGCGGGTCCGGCAAGTCAACCCTGCTGCGGGAGATGATCTTGTTGCAACGACCCAACGAGGGCACGATACGAGTGCTCGACGTCGATTTGCACGACGCCTCCGGGGAGGAGGCGCTTGAGCTCAAGCAGCGTTGGGGTGTGCTATTTCAGCACGGTGGTTTGTTTGGCTCCCTCACCGTGCTGGAGAACATTGGTTTGCCCCTGCGGGAGCACACCAAGCTGAATGATGCGTTGATCAATGAAATCGCTGCGTGGAAGCTTGCGATGACAGGCCTCAAACCGGAAGTGGGTGTCCAGTACCCGGCGGAACTCAGCGGCGGCATGATGAAGCGAGCTTCCCTGGCACGCGCCATGGCGCTGGACCCGGAATTGCTCTTCCTGGATGAGCCCACCGCAGGGCTAGACCCTGACAGTGCGGCAGGCGTGGACGAGTTGGTTCTGAAACTGCGTGAGTTGTTTGGCCTCACCATCGTGATGATCACCCATGACCTCGACCTGCTGTGGCAGGTCGCTGACCGGGTTGCCGTGCTGGGTGAAGGCAAGGTGCAGGGTGTCGGCTCAATGTCAGAACTTTCCCGTATGGATCACCCCGCCATCCAGCAGTTTTTTACCGGGCCGCGCGCCCGCGCCGCTCAAGAGCAGGAACAACAGCAGGCCTTTCTGCACACAACGACCACCACCGGGGAAGCATCATCGAAACCAAAGTGAATTACACCCTGGTTGGCGCATTTGTGCTCGTGCTCGGCGCCCTGCTTGTTGCGGGGGCGCTATGGCTGGCATCCGGTGGCGCGTGGCAAAAAAAATACGATGTCTATCTTGCGATTGAAGATGAATCGGTCGCGGGCCTGAACCTCAATGCGCCGGTGAAATACAACGGGGTTGACGTGGGCAAGGTGCAGGCCATTGAGTTGGACACGGTCGATCCCCAACGAGTCAACCTGCTGTTCGCCATCGAGGAAGGCACACCCATCAAGGAAGACACCATTGCCGTACTGAAAACCCAGGGACTCACAGGCATTGCCTATGTCGAACTGACGGGTGGCGCGGTCAGTTCACCCCCGCTGCGGGCCAAACCAGGCAACCAATATCCGATCATCCAAACCAAGCCCTCGCTGAGTGCGCGGCTGGAAAATGTGCTGACCAGCGTGCTGGCCAAACTCGACAGCACGTCGAGCAGCATCAACGCAATCCTAAGCGACGAAAACCGGGCGTCCTTCACGAGCGCACTGACCGATATTGCCACGGTGGCTCGCACCATCGCCGCGCGCAAGGACACTCTAGATGCGGGCATTACCCAGGCGGGCCGCACCCTGGACAACACGTCCAAAGCGACGGCGCAGATGGCGTCGGTGGTTGACCGAATCGGCAAGAGCGCTGACGCGGTGGAGAAAATGGGTCAGGAAGTTGCCAAGACCAGTACCAGTGCGGGCAGAACAGTGGACACCGTGGGCGCAGATATCAAACGCTTCAGCACCGAAACGTTGCCCGAACTCGAACGTCTGCTTGGCGAACTCAGCACACTGAGCGGGTCCTTGAGACGCGTAACCGAACAGACCGAGCGGGATCCACGTGGGCTGATCTTCGGACGGCAGCCCATGCCACCCGGACCTGGAGAAAAAGGACCTGCCCCATGACACCCATCAAAAAATACCTGAACTCACCTCTGCGCTGGTTAGTTTGTACGAGTGTTGTTCTGATGAGCTTGAGCGCCTGTAGCGCGCTGAGCCCTACCCGTACACCCTCGCCAGCGTTTTACTCACTCAACGATGCATCGGTAAGCTATACGGTACCTGTGGACACAACGGCATCGTCAACCAAACGGACTTTGCTCGTGAGCCCACCCCATGCCGCATCGGGCTTCGACAGTCAGCGTATGGTGTACGTGCGCACAGCCCACCAACTTGAATACTTTGCCAACAGCGAATGGATTGACCCACCCGCGCGCATGCTCGGTCCGCTGCTGGTCTCAGCCGTTGAAAGAAGTGCCGCATTCCGCGCGGTGGTGATGACGCCCGGCGCGGCCAGTGGCCAGCTGAGGCTGGATACGGAAATCGTCCGGCTCCAGCACGATTTTCAAACTCGCCCCAGCCGGGTGCGGTTCACCTTGCGGGCTACCTTGGTGGATGACAAGACACGAAGCGTCCTGGCTCTGCGGGAGTTTGACGTGACAGAAGAGTCCACCCACGAAGATGCTTACGGCGGCGTGCTCGCAGCCAATCGCGCAGTAAAGTCTGCACTGGTCAACCTATCTCAATTTCTGAAAGAAGGTCAAAAATGAACGCTGGAAAATTGATGGGCATCATCCTGATCGTGGCCGGTGGTTTGGGTCTGGTCTACGGCGGTTTTAGCTATACCAAAGAAACGACGGGGTTGAAATTGGGCCCCATCGAACTCAAGGTGCAAGAGCAGAAAACCGTGAATGTCCCGCTGGTGCTCAGCGCAGGCGCCATTGTGCTCGGGGTCTTTTTGCTGGCAGTTGGACGGAAATAGGGGCCTGCCAGAAGGGATTGCCGTTTATCGTGCCTAGAGGAGGCGTGCCCAGATTCGCGCCAGGGATTCCTTGATGCGATCTGATACCGGGCGTTGATTCCAATGCAGCAGATCGATTTCTTGCGACGCTTCGAGGTCTTTGTCGAAAACAGCCTGCATTTTTTGGGCAAACTCTCGCCCCAGGATGATGGCATTGATCTCATCGTTATTCAAAAAACTACGCCAATCCAGATTCGTCGAACCGACCGTGGACCAGACTCCATCAATGACGGCTGTCTTTGAATGAAGCAAGGCACCCACGCGCTCATAGAGCCTGACTCCCCCTTTGAGTAGCGCTTCGTAATGCGAACGTCCGGCATGAAACACCAGTGACGAATCGGAATGGCTTGGCAATATCAGCCGGACATCAACACCTCGTGCGGCTGCCTCGGTCAAGGTCTTGATCAATTGAGGATCCGGAACAAAATAGGCATTGGTCAGGTAGACCTGCTTTTCGGCGTTGCCAATGGCCGAGATCAGGGTCAGGTAAATCAGGCTGTAAGGGTCGTCGGGGGTGCTGCCGATGGCCCGCACGATGTCTTGGCCCTGTACGGTCAACGTCGGGAAATAGTCTTTGGGTGCGAGCGGCTTGCCTCGCTGCTTTTCCCATGTTTGCATGAATAACTTTTGAAATTCAGCCACCACAGGCCCCTCCAATTGAAGGTCAGTGTCACGCCAGGCGACCGAACTGGGTGACACCTTGGGCGTTCTCTTGGCCACCGATCCTGAGGAATAAACACTGCTGATGTTGATTCCGCCAATGATCGCCGTCCGGCCGTCGACAACAAGTAGTTTTCGGTGATCCCGGTTGTTGAGCGCCCAAGGCACCCGGGCCATCAGCGGATTGACCGGATTGAATTCAAGCACCGAAACTCCGCCCTGCTTCAAGCGTTCAAAGAAGGCCTTTGGCGTACTGATGCCACCCACACTGTCATAAATCACGTTGACTTGAACACCCTGCGCCTGCCGCTCCAGCAGCAGATCGGAAAACTTGTCACCAATCTCATCATCCTCGATGATGTAGGACTCCAGGTTGATGTGGTCCGTCGCGCCTCGGATCGCCGCAAACATGGCCGAGTAGGTTGCGGCACCATCCTGCAGCAGGGTCGCCCTGTTACCAAGAACCAGTGGGCTTCCCACGATGGCTTGTTCGAGTGCAATTTGCTTGTCCAGCAGATCTACGTCGCCAGACTTGCGTTTGAGCTCGGAAAGAATATTGGCGCTGCGTTGGGCGGAGACCGGCCCTTTGGCGTTTTCAAATTCGGCCGCTCGCGCAGGTTGCCGGTCGATCAGGTCATCGGCATCCGGCAAGGCCGCGCACCCGGCTGTGGCCAGCAGGCAGATCAAGGCCACTGCGGCAAGCTTGGGCGTTCGAGTTTTCATCATGCGCAATTAGGGACCAGTTCTAAGGTTTTCGCAACAATGGGGCCTTTGCATCACGCACCAATTGCCCACAATCGCTGTCCTTGCCGGGACCTGCATCGATCAAAGGAATCAACGTCAGCAGAGGATTCACCAAACCCAGTGCCAATGCGCCCAGCGCGCGCGCTACGACCCGACCCGTGTCGACCTGCACATCAGGCTTGGCAAAGCTTCCCCTAACATGGATCGGGCTTCGCAATGCCACCGGGCTGGTGGCCTTTGTCTTCTGGTTCAGCGTCAGGTCCAGCCGTTCTTGCGCCAGATTGATGGTGCCGGTACCGATGAGGGTGGTGACGGCGGTGTCGAAAATCAACGCATCGGTGGTCATCACGCCTTGCTTGACCTTGAAGTCAACAACTGCACAGCGAACTTTGACCAACTTGTCGCCCGTGACGCTGAGTTGCAGTATTTCCCAGAGGTGCAAACCCGCTTTCTCCATCATCAGCTTGCTGATTTCCCCTCCTGCAACAACCAACCCGACATTGCCATTGGCGCTGGCGAGCATGCGTCCCACGGAGTTGCCAGTCCCAGCCAGATCAATCTGGCCATTGACCTCCCCGATGCCCGTTTGCGTCAACGGCAATGTTGGAAACAGCTTGTCAATATGGATTTTCTTGGCGTTCAGGCGGGCTCTTGCCAACAGGGGGTCTTTTCGCCCATCCAGTGAGATGACGGCGTTCAGGTGACCGCCCGCCAGACCAAAATCGAGCGGATCCAGTGTCAATACCGAATCCTTAAGGCTCAAGTGGGTCGTCAGATCTTCGATCGCCAGCGCCGCCGAGTGACGAATCGCCTTGGCGTGTAATGTCACTTCGGCATCCACGGTGTTCCAGCGATCGGTGTTGAAGGGCAAGTCTGGCAACACGCGGGCAACAGATCCCCCGGGTGCAGCCTGCCGGGCAGCCTGGACTCGACCCGGGCGGGCACCGATCACGGGCCCAAGATCGGCCAGATCCAGCAATTTCGAACTCAGGTCCGCCGTGAGCGCAATACGCGTTCCTCCGGTAACCGCTTGCAGGGTGCCGGCAATGTCACTCGCGCCTATTCGTCCGGAAAATTTCTCATAGCGCCATGTCTTGTCGCTAAATAGCAGGTGCCCGTCGGTCACATAGGACCGTGTGGCGGGAAGTGCCATACCGATCAATGGGAACAGTTGGTCGAGACTGTCACCACGCAATGACAGACGCAGATCAACGGCAGAAAACTTCAACAGGCTGGTTATGGCACCCTCCGCACGAAGGACGGTTTTTCCAAAACTCGCGTTGATCTTGAGGGCGTAGGGCGTGCTTTCGTCACGGATGGCCAGCACCGGCCCTCCGGTGCCATGGGCCTTCAGAGTCAACCCCTTGTATTGCCCACTGGCGTTGAAGGTCACGCCCGCCTCTGTCGTGCCATCTGGTTGGGCCAATCCGGTCGAAAGTTCCGACAGGATACTGGTCTTGGTCACCAGGTCGTCGAAGCCGAGGGTGCCCCGATCGAGCATCAAGCGCCCGACCTCGATACGCGCACTTTCGTCTTGTTGGTTCAAGTCCAGCAGCCAACTCTTTCGCCCCTGCGTACCTTGTTCAAGAAATAAAATCGGACGGGTCAGTTTGACGTTGGGGAAGATGATTTTTTTTCTCAACAGCTGTGGCAAGTCAATCGACACATCCACCGCATCGGCCGAGAACATCTGCCTCTCTTTGGCCCAATCAGGGTTTGCGTAGCTCACAGGCCCGGCTTGAATCCGGGGAAAAGGCCAGCCCAGCCGGACCTTGATGTCGCCTGTGATGACCAGCACACGACCTGTTTTTTCAAGCGTCATGCGTTCGACAGGGCCACGGGCCCAGTTCCAGCCAAAAATGGCAACGAACAGAACGGCCAGCGCAATGAGCGCCATCAGGACGCCAACCAGCCAAATGAGAAGACGGGATAGTTTCATTTTGATTCCAAAGCGGCGTGTGATGGCGGCTGCAGGCTCAACCCTGCATCAACTTTGCCAAACGGGTTCCAGACAATGTGTTCTCAGCTACCACCTTGAAAAGTACCACGAGTGCCGGCCCCAGAAAAAGACCCCAAATACCCCACAATGCACCCCAAAACACCAATCCGATAAATACGGCGGCTGAGTTCATCTTGGCGGCACGTCCTTGCAACCAGGCGGTCACCAAGGTACCAATCAACGTGGACAACACAATGAGAAAGCCAGCCATTGCCAACGCCGCGCCGACAGTCTCATGAGCCAGAAAAGTCTCAGCGGCCCCCAGACAGGTGAGCACCGCCATGCCAAGGTAGGGCACAACGTGCAACACGGCGGCGGTGGCACCCCAGCCCGCAGCATCGGGCAAATCGGCAATCAGGAAGGCAATCCACACAGCCACGCCAACAAGGATATTGGTCACCAGAACCACCCCGGCATAGATGCGAATCTGGCGGGCGCACTCCAGCAAAGCCCGTTGTGCCCTTTCATGCGCCTTGGGGTCGTAAGCCCATAGATAGAGAAACCGCTCCGTCAATGACTTACCGCCCGTCAAGACAAAAAAGGCAATGAAAAAAATAATGCTGAGTTGACCCGCCAGCCCCAGGAGAACGCCTGAGCCCGAAACGGCCGTTACCCGCAAGGCCACGGCAGCCCCGTCGGTGATGTTGTTATTCGATGCGTCACCAATATCTTGGCTTGAAGGTCTCACCACAAGCGCCCGCTGCCCCGGGCGCAGCAAGGGTTTTCCTGCCATCACCCGATCGGTTGCACGGTCCAGCTTTTGCAAGGCGGAACGGGCACGAGTCAGCACCGAATCGGCTGTGGGATCTCGTTCAACGACCTGTTGCGCGGCCATGTTGATCATTTCCGGCACACGTTCGGCCACACGCACAAGCTGGCCACCAAACACCATGGCACAGGCGGTCAGTGTCCCAATGACCACGCCCAGCGTCAAGACACTGGCCACGACAGGGCTGCGCAGCAAAGCCGTGAGCCGCACAGCCAACGGCATCACCAGCACTGCCAACATCAAACCCGCCGTCAAAGGAATCAGAAAGCGCTGTCCCCACCACAAGGCAGCAACCACCGCGAGTGTGGCGAGCACCTTGACGGCGGCACTGGCATGGTGCAACGCCATAGCATTGGCTGAGACGGGTATCTGAGTCATGACGAGCTGGGTATTGAAAAATGAAATTTTTATCGGGCGGCAAAAAAAAACCCCGATGTTCGTCACCGAACCCCGGGGCCGCTCGCGTTCAGACGTTAGTCCGACGCTGACCAATACGACCCTAGTCTTTTTTGAACCAGGAGTCGGTAGCGGTGCGTTGCCACTCGGCAACCTGCTTTTCCGCGTCATCCTTGGCTACACCATAGCGTTCCTGAATTTTTCCGGCGAGTTGATCGCGGCGACCGGCAACAACATCAAAGTCATCATCAGTCAACTTTCCCCACTGCTCCTTGGCTTTGCCAGTAACTTGCTTCCAATTTCCCTGAATTTGATCCCAGTTCATAGGTATCTCCTTGTATGACTGATAAGAAAAAAAACCCTGTTAGGGGATGAATGCTTAAGGACGAACAGCAATCTCGTTCTTGACGGACACGACACCTTTCACACCGCGAGCAATGCTCTCGGCAGTGGCGCGTTCTGTAGCGCTCTTGGCAAAGCCTGACAACATCACGGTGCCCTTCATGGTCTCCACGCTGATGGCGGCTGCATCAACTTGTTTGTTCTCGACAAAACGTGACTTGACGAGCGTGGTGATGCCCGCGTCATCGACGTAGGCGCCAACGGATTCCTGTCCACGCGTCACGGCACAACCCGTGGCGGTAAGGAGAGCGGCAGCGGTCATGACGATAGCGAGAGTAGTGCGAATGTTCATATTGAATCTCCAAAAAAAAATGATATTGAGTTTGAATTGACCTGGTAACGACTAGCCCCACTACCGATGGGCGGAAACAGCGGATGCTTATTCGGCCAACCAGTCACTGAGCTCGTCGGCGTGTTCTTGCTCGTCGCTCAAGATGTCTTCAAGAAGACGACGGGTTGTCGAATCCTTGTCGCCAATCAGGGAGATGATCTGGCTGTAGCTCTCAATCGCGACGCGCTCTGCAATCAGGTTGGCCTTGATCATCTTTTTGAGATCAGAAGAATCGTCATAGGCTGCATGGCTTCGCTTGGTCAGCGAGTCCGGCGAAAAATCAGGCTCGCCTCCGAGCTGCACGATGCGTTGCGCAAGACGATCCGCATGAGCCGACTCTTCGTTGGCATGCACAAGAAACTCTTCTGCAATCTTGGGTGAGGCCAGACCACTGGCGGTGAAATGGTGACGTTTGTAACGCAACACGCAAACCAGTTCAGTGGCAAGGGAGTCATTGAGAAGCTTGATAATGTCCTGGCGCCAGGGGCCGTAACTGGGGGTCACCGCGCCATCATCCAGACTGCGCCTGGCGGCATCAATGGCCTGTTCATCCAGCACCATGGGTACGCTTTCCAACGTGGACATTTGTTTGACGTTGTGACTGGTATTCGATGCCATGAAATACTCCTGGGTTACCTGGAATGTCCCGATTCACTTCTGCACCGGGGCCGTTAGAAGTACTTTAAAAGCGCGGCCCTGTGTCACCTATCGGCGGCAATCGCCTGCGTTTGTAGGACAAGGCCTCATGGCACCGTCGGAGACGGGTGCCATGGCCCATCCATCAAGGGAATCACAAAGCAGGCGATTTTTTCGCTGGTGTCAGCATCGGGCCATGGCAGGAACTCCCCGGGATGCAGCAATCGGGCCTTCAAATGAGCTGTGGCCTCGAGCGCCGCTGTTGGCGTCGCACGCATCAGAATAAAGCGCCAAGACTGGCCGTTGCGGCTCAGGGTGAGTTCGGCTTGTGGCCAATGCGAAGGCAGACAAGGTACAAAACACAAGTCACAGGCACTTTGTTGCAAACCAAATATGGATTCGATAGCGGCACGATGTAGCCAGGCTGCCGCCCCGGTGTACCAACTCCAGCCGCCACGGCCCACATAAGGTGTATGAGAGTAGACATCGCCGGCCATCACGTAAGGCTCAATGCCATACACCCTGCCCCGGACGGGGTGGCTCGCCCGGTGCGCAGGGCTCAAGTACGTGAAGTACCGGTAGGCGGTGTCATTGTCTGTCGCTGAGCGGGACGCGCCCGGGACAAGCCCGGACTGAAATTTGGCATGCGCCATCAGCGCCCAAACGCCAGCGTGAGAGTATTGCCCCCCGTTTTCCCTAACGCCCGCAGGATAGGCCTGGATATAGCCCGCGCTTGGCTGCGCATATTGGAGCGGGGGGTCAAGCAACTTGATCAACCCAGCTTCTGAGTCAACCAGATGCTTCTCCACCGACGTCAGCGCCATGCGCTGAAAGGCCGGCGACGTGGCCCCTGACAGGACGGCCCAGGCTTGTGCAATCAAGTCGATACGAGCTTCCGGATTGGCATGGGAACCCAGTGCCTGTCCACCATCAAAAAATGCACGCTTGAACCAGGCGCCATCCCATGATGGCCCGTTCAGAGCCACTTTCCAGCCTTGCGCGGCTTGTTCCCAGCGCAACGCGCGTTCGGATTCACCGCGCTCACGTGCCAGCGGCGCGAAGTCTTCCACCAGGCGACAAAGAAACCACCCCAGCCAAACCGACTCGCCCCGGCCCTCTATGCCAACCCGGTTCATGCCGTCATTCCAGTCACCGCTGCCCATCAGGGGCAGTCCGTTCACGCCAACCCGCAAACTGTGGTCAATCGCCCTGGCTCCGTGCTCATAGACCGACGCCGACTGGGCACTCACACTGGGTGTGTAGTAGGCATCCTCGGCTCCCTCAGGAATATTGGCGCCTTCAATGAAGGGCACATGACGATCCAGCAGGGCTTTGTCCCCGGTAGCTTGTACGTAATGGTGCGTCGCATAAGGCAACCACAGGAGATCGTCAGAAAAATGCGTGCGCACACCTGCGCCAAGCGGCGCATGCCACCAGTGCTGTACGTCGCCCTCGGCAAACTGCCGTGAGGCACACAACACGATCTGTTCGCGCAACATCTTGGGCGCGGCCCAGGCCAGCGCCATGGAATCCTGTAGCTGATCGCGAAATCCAGTAGCGCCACCGGCCTGATAGAACCCGGATTTTGCCCAAAGACGACATGACACGGTCTGGTACAAAAGCCAGCGGTTCACCATCGCATCAAACAGCGGATCAGGTGTCTTGACCGTGGTGGCACCGAGTAGCAAATTCCAGGCGTTGCGCGTTTTCGCCAGGCGCATCTGCGCGGACACTGACGCGGCTATCGCTGCCAACTGCTGAGCGTTCGCGGCGGTTTGACCATAACCCAGCAGGAACACCCGATCAACTGTTTCACCAGGAGCCAGACTCAAGGGCAAGGTGATCGCGGCACACGGATCAAGCCCTCCGCCACTGCGTTGCCCCAAGTGGTCAGGCATCACCAGGCGGCCGAGCGCATCAAAGCACTCACGTCGATCGCAGGTCCAGTCCTCCGCCTCGCCAATTGCGCCAATGGCTGCAAAGAACGCAGTGCCGCCGCCGAACCCGGCCGCCTGCTCGCGCTGGGTGCACAACAAGGCCGTGAGTTTCTGCCCGGCAAGTCGATGCCGATACAGGCTGGTTTGCGTTGTGTTGCGGTCGGATCGGTTGCCCCCCATCATCCATTCAACCAAGCCAATCAACCGCAGATTCAAGGCTCGATGACCGAAATTGACAAGCTGAAACTGTACTTGCTTGACTGATGACTGTGGGTCCACACACCAAGTCACAGTCACACCTACGTCTTGCCGACGATGGCTGATCGCCGTGTACCCTTGGCCGTGCGTCACTTGGTAGTTGACCTTGTCGGCACCCCACGCGTTGGGTGCAACGCTCCAAATCTCTTTTGTTCGACTGTCCTGCAATAAAAACCATTCCGATGGCAAGTCAGTCACAGGGTCATTCGACCAGGCCGTCAACTGGTTCAGACGACTGTTATCTGCCCAGGTGTAGCCACCACCCGCTTCGGAAATATGGGTGCCAAAACCCGGATTGGCCAGCACGTTGATCCAGGGACGAACCGGCCGGGAATCTGCGCTGACATCAAAGTAAAACTCCCCGGCATCGTCTGAAAACTGCCCTATGGGAGCCGACAAAACCGTACCAGAGGCCACCGCATTCGCAACGGCCGTGACAGAGACCTCATGACGAATCTCAAGGGCTTGTTCATGCAGGTCGCACCAGTCTTGCACATGGTGCTGAAGTGGACGACCATCCGCATGCAGGCGGATTCTGGCCAACAGGTGCAAGGTACTCAATTCATCGGCAGATACTTCATCAGCGCGCAGGACATGAAATGCGGTGACCGTGAGACCCGTATGTGCATTGCATTCGGCCACATGGCGATCTCGCAAGGCGGTGATTTCTCTTTGCAAAGGCATCAAATAGGACATGGGCTCGGCATTGACCACGACCAGGTCACACGAAACGCCGCCCCACGACCACAGGCTCAGGGTCTGTGCCAACCCGCGCAGCAAGCCCAACCCCCGCATCGCTCCGGCAGAGACCAGGACGACCGGGCGATCCCCAGAGATGCCGAAACGCCAGAGAAGCCGCCGATCGCAAACGCCCATCGAATCAACCGCGCCGGAGACAGCGCTGCCTTGTGGACGGGTCAGGCTCAGCACCATGGCGGTTGTCAGAGTTTGCATGGCAGCAAAGTTCTCCGCACTGATGCGAAGGGCACGCAAGCGAATACCCGTCAGGGTAGCCGACATCAGGGAAGCGCGCTGAACATGGCTGGGCTGCCGGTATTTGTCAATCACCGCACGCAGGGTTCCCGCGTTGGTGGACGCCGTCGTGGCGAAAGTCAACTGAGCCTTTGCAAGGGGCGCAATGCGCAGGCGCACGGCCAGAACACACACGGGGTCCAGCCCGGTATCGAGGCTGCCCGGCATGTCAGTCGAGCGCTGATCGTTGGACAAAGGCTCATCAAAAGCGGCTAGCGGTTGACTCGTGGTTCGGTTACGGCCCCGCCAGCGTTGCCGATCAGTGATCCAGCGAACGCCTACTACCTGCGGGTCGATTTCTGCCAGAAAATGTGCCGCCTGCAGGCCCTGCTCGGTGGGAAGACGCGGCATGCGCTCGAACAGCAGTGCATGGTCATTTTCAAACCACTCGGCACGGACAAACAGATTGGTAAAAGCAGGATGTGCTTCATCAGCCCGGCTATCGGACAAGGTGACTTCGAAGGCCGAAATCAACTCAATTTCAAGCGTCTCCTCAGATAGATTCCGAAGCTCGATCTGACGAAACTCGATGTCATCTTCCGGGCTGACCCAGACCGTGGTTTTTGCGTGCAGCTCCGACCAGTCCGCATTGAAACAAACTCGATCGGCGTGGTACACGGTCTGGTAGTCCGCTGCAGCGTCGGGGGCGGGGTGTTGGGTAAGCGAAACCAGCTGGGGCTGCCGGTCCCAACGGACATAAAAGAAACTGCCGTGGTCATCGCGCAAGGCGTCATCACGCCAGCGTGTAATTCCGGTCTGCCCCCAGCGACTCCAGCCCGTACCATTGGCCCGCAAAGAAACGCTGTAGCGGCCGTTAGACAGCACATGGGTCGGTCCCACCGCTTTACCACCGGGCAGAACTTCACGCAGCAATCCAGGGGTTCGCCGCCGTTGCCGGGCCAGGGGGGCGGAAGCCGAATTCGGCGCGTACAACAGGGATATCTCGCGTGGTACACGCTCGTGCAGCAATGAGACCACCGCCTCAAGATGCGCATTGGCCATGCCCCAGCGCTGTGCAGGAGCACCCAACAATACATTGGCGAGTGCCACCACACTCATGCCCTGGTGATGCGCCATGAACGTGTCGACCGGCGCAAACGCATCACTCCCCGATTGTCTGGCTGGAGAATAATCAAGTGCCTCAATGAATCCATAGCGCGCACGGGTCGCCAGCTTTTCGAACCGCTTGAAATTCGAGAGCGCCAGATGGGGCGCAAACTGCGCAGCCAATGCCGTCGCATACGGTGCAATCACCAATTCATCAAGCGGCGTGCGCCGCAATGCCAACCGTGGCACGCCTTGCGGAGAGTACTGATAGGCCAAGGTATGGTCGCTGGCTGAATAGGCCGACTCCGAGATACCCCATGGAACGCCCTGCCTCTTGGCATAGTGCATTTGTTCGCGAATCGCGGCCTCGCAGGCCTCACCCAATACGCTGCCCGGTGGCTCAGCCAGCACCAGGCTCGGCATGAGGTATTCGAACATCGACCCCGCCCATGACCGCAGGCCCGCATCCGCACCCACCGCAAAAAACAAACGACCCAGTGACGACCAGTGTTTCACCGGCACGTCGCCTTTTGCGACGGCGAGCAAACTGGTCAACCGCGACTCGGAGGCCAACAAATCATAAAATCCGGCATCAAGTTCCTGTTCTGTCACACGAAACCCGATGTGGAATAAATTCCGTTTTGGGTGATACAGGAACTTGTAGTCAGCGTCCCATGCCAGATTTTCACAGCGCTTCGCCACCGCCTGAAGACGTTGCCTCACATCACCGCGACCATTCCCGATCTCGGACGCCGTCTCAGCCGTGCGAGCACGGATATCAAGGCAGGCTGAACGTACCGTTGTCAGGTGGTCGCCAACACACCAAAGCAGCGTTTCCTGCGGCGTCGGCCGAGTGGGGACCAAGGGCTCCGCGACACCAAGTGACATTGCCGCAAACTCATCAGTGGCCGCTGCCAGTAATTGTTCAAAAACGGGGGGATTGGCATGATATTCATATAAAGGTGAGCCCATATCCAGCAGACGTACCAAGGCAGAGCCTTCAGCGAGTGAAGGCAGCAGTTCAGCGCGCACAAGAAGCAGCGGCGCCAACCGGCGCTGTGACGACTGAATCGCACGGTCTGCTGCCGTACGGTCGAAAGGTAGATGGGCAAGCTCAACGCAGGCCTGGGCTACCGCCAGCAAATGCCCACTGAGGTTGCCACTGTCAACCGTTGAAACATACATGGGCAATAGCGGCGCTCGCGATTGTG
Source organism: Rhodoferax sp. LS1R11 (assembly GCF_056521395.1). Classification (NCBI taxonomy): domain Bacteria; kingdom Pseudomonadati; phylum Pseudomonadota; class Betaproteobacteria; order Burkholderiales; family Comamonadaceae; genus Rhodoferax; species Rhodoferax sp. LS1R11. Next base: position 50,884 of record NZ_JBWMAW010000020.1, on the reverse strand, counting down.
TGTCATACCAGTTCAGGAAGTGGCCCCGGTAGCGTTGCAGGGTAACCAGGGTTGCCAGGGTTGCTTCGAGACGGACCAATAAATCCTGTGTGCCAATCCAGCCAAATTGCCGGGCACAAGCCGTGCTCAACAGGTACAGGCCGATGTTGGTAGGTGACGTACGGTGGGCCACCATGTCGTAAGGCGTGGTTTGCAGGTTGTCAGGGGGCAGATAGTTGTCATCGGCGACCACACAGCGCTCGAAAAATCGCCAGGTATCCCGCGCGATGTCTTCAAGGTAGGCCCGGTCCTGTGGTGACAGTATCGTTTTCTCACGCCGTGGACAGGGGCGACTGACCCACCAGGTCCAAATTGGCGATCCACCCCACAACAGGCACAACACCAAAGCCAACAAAGGCGTCGATGTACCTGCGGCCAGAAGTGCACTCAGCAAGACCAGTGCAACAAGCGGCTCTGACCAGTGCTGTCGGGCCACCGCTGAAAGTCCGGTCTTGGCAGAGGCCTGTGCTGCAGCGGCCGTGGTCCATTGCAGCAGATGGCGTCGACTGACGATCACTCGGTAGAGCGCACGTCCAATGGCATCCATTGACAACAAGGACTGTTGCAGCAATTGCAAAAAAAGCCATAACCCGCCGCACAGCGCACGGGCAAGGTCAATGGACGCCTCACGGTAAAAATGTAACCGGGCCAGGTCGTCCCGACTGGGTGAAAATCCCGCCACGGCACCCATCAAAGGGCCTGCCGAGAAGGCGGCAATGACCAGCGCCAGCGCAACCCCGGGCGCCACAAATGAACTGGCCAGGGCGATGAACAGAAATGCAAGCGACATCGGCGCCACGAGGGAGCGACGCAGGTTATCCAGCATCTTCCAGCGATTGACAAAGCGGAGGTGATAGTGCCGTGCATTGAACATGAATGGCAATAGCTGCCAGTCCCCACGGGTCCAGCGGTGGACACGAGATGCAGCTACGTCAGCGTGAAACGGGGCATCCTCAAGTACCGAGATATCGGTCACTGACGCACAACGCGCAATGGAACCTTCGAGCAAGTCGTGACTTAGCACGGACCCTTCAGGAAACCGCCCCGAGAGAACAGCATGCATGGCCTTGACATTGAGCAGTCCTTTGCCCGTGAACGTGCCTTCCGAGAAAAGGTCCTGGTAAACCTCCGAACTGGCTGCACTGTAGGGATCAATGCCGCACTGGCCCGAAAAAAGCCAATGGTACAAAGTGAAATCAGTGGGAGACGGCAAAGGCGTCGCAACTCTGGGTTGCAGAATACCGTAGCCGCTCACCACCCGAGTTCCATCCACATCAAGCTGTGGTTGATTGGAAGGATGCGCTGCAACGCCCACCAATTCGAGCAGGCGGCCCGGCGGCAACAAAGTGTCACTGTCAAGGGTAACAATGTATTTGATATCAGCGGCAATGCGAGACTCGTTTTCCAGATCGAAAAACGACTCGTTGCTTCCTTGGGCCACTGCTTCGACCAGCAACTCCAGCTTCCCACGCTTGCGTTCCCATCCAATCCAGCACTGTTCAGTTTCACTGAACAAACGTCCCCGATGCAAGACAATGAAACGGGGCGCAACGCAGGACTCATCAGCTTTTCTGGGGTAGCGCACATTGAGCTCGCGAATTTTTTCGCGGGCACTGGCCAGAAAAAATTCGTCATCTGCCATCTGCATCAAATTGGCATCCTGCCAATCAGTCAACAATGCAAATTGAGCCTCACGCTCCGCATTGGCAAGGTAATGCAATTCCAGACGGTGGACCATATCGCAGATACCGCCCTCACTGGTCAACATGCCGGGTATAACGACCAGAACCCGATGATCAGGCGTTATGCCACCGATCAGGGCAAGCCGTGGCAAGCGCTGTGGATGAGCCGATTCACTGATCAGGCGGTTGACCACGGCCACCACGGCCTCCGAGGCAGGGAACAGCATCAGTGCAATTCCGAAAAAAATTAACCATGCCGGTAACTCCGTGGCAGGGGATGGATTGACATGGCGCATCAACACCCACACCACCACTATCAAGGCGCTCAGCAAAGAGCCCAAATAGAGATGCAAAGCAAATCGACGTGCATTATTTAGCCATGAGACGGACCAATCCTCGTGCAGGCCAAGAGATCGCAATAGAGTAGAGCGACCTGCACCGATCAGCCAGTGCCCAGCCACCAAGCGATCACCACCCGCTTCGTCCGCGGACACCATCAACCCTAACAGGGTTCGTGCGACGGACACCTCGGTCTGCCTGGCCCGTTTGGCCAGGCGTTCAATGGCATGCAAGGTTTGATCACGGGTTCCTGCATCTTCCGCGTCGAACAAGGGCAAAGTCAACATCACGCGGATGAGCGAACTGGTCTGGGCAATGATGTCAGTCCAGTCGGCATCCCCAATAGCGCGCAAGGATGTCACGGCGTTGCTCACGCTCAAGTTGTCAGCAGCCTGGTCAGCGGCTTGCTGAGCCTGGATAGATGCGAGATCGGGCAAAGCATTGTGCAACCAGTTCAGGAAGATCGTTTGATCCTTGTCCTCCCCTGCGGCACGGCGATCTTGTGCACGTTGAGCCATTTGTGCAAGGAAAACACGGTCAACACCACGCAAGGTCAGCAGGGAAAGCAACTGGTCAAGCGCTTGCACAGAGAAAATCTCAATACGGTCGAAACAAAGGTTGGCGACCTCGCGCGCCGCCTTGTTGGTCGCAACACGTTCAGCGAGCCGACGCAGATTTTCGATCAACACGACCCGCAGGGTGGTGGGTAAGGCCCACATCTCGCTCAGCCCCAGTTCACGGCTCTCCTGGTAAGCGCCCAAAAACTGGATCAGCAAGTCGTCGTCAAACGCACCATCGGTATGAGCCACAAAAGCCCACGCAACCCCATAGACACGCGGCAGACCGGCCAGCGGCTCATCTACCAAAATCGGCAGTGTCCGGAAATAGCTTCTGGGAAGTCCGTCATGAACTTCTTTGAGCTGAGCCTCAATCAGGTGGAAGTTATCCAGCAACCATTCGGCAGCGGGACTGATGTCATACCCCGTACCCGCCTGAATTCCAATGTATTGGTGCGCCTCCCGAAGCGTAGCGATATTGCTTTTGAGGCGGGGGAAAAACGTCGCAGTGAGCCACGTGGCCGCCGCAGCGCGGTGGGTCTCACCGAGGCTTCTACCATGTTGCGCGAACCGTTGTGAACCAAATATTTCGGACCTGATGGGCGTTTGAACGGGTCCACGGGCGCCATCAAGAATACTGCGAAGCGGACGTGGTGCATCCGGTATCAACGTCAGAAGGTCAAATATCGCCATAACCTAAAGCATCAAAAAGACAATACCGATCAGCAGGGCAGCGACCACAATCGTTGTCACAAAACGGGCGGCTACAAAGCCATGCATGGACTCTGCAACGCAATGCAATGCAAAAAGGTGACCATGCGGCGCCTTGCACACATACAGGTGCTCTCCCAGAGCAGACAATTCCATGGGCGATGTGTCGGCCGCGGCACCAAACGAGGCAGTAGTCCAAGAAGGATTGACAGTGGCGGCGTGATTCATTTTTTAGCTCCATTCACCCTGCCAGCAAGCAAAGTAAAAAACATGAGATGGGTAACGCTACCCCGCTTGATAAGCGTGGCCTGTGCGTCACAAGGCAACTTCATGTTAGGTGGCGTGCCGCGCTGTGTCTGTCAGACAGCGCCTCGAGGCATGTAGGACGTATTCCCGACCATGAAGGGACGCCAAGCAGCGTACTGTGCTCCGACAGAACCTCTGAGTCAACTACTACTGCGGCTTTTCAAATCAGTGCGAAAGACAATTTTTTTGAAAAACTCCAACAGGAACAAACTCAGGATACCAACGAAGAAACAAATCGCCAGATCATCCCAGTGCAGCTGACCAAAATGGAACAGGGACTGAGCGGGCGGCCAGAACAATGCCGCGGAAAGGACCAGCATCACCCCCGAAATCAAAATCCAGAGTGAAGGGTTGGGTCTCAGAAAAGCAGCCGTGAGCGACGATTTGAATGACCGGTTGACTAGGATAAGCCCCACATTGAGCAGCACCAACAAGGTGAATACCAGGGCATGCAAATCAGGCTCTTCCATTCCCTGGCGGGCGCCAACAATGAAGACACCTGCCAGCACGGCAAATGCGGTCAGTCCCTGAAGCAGCGCCCACCCAATCCGTTTGGGAAGAAGCAGTGAACTATTGGGGTCCCGAGGAGGGCGCTTCATCACGTCGTCTTCTTCCTCTTCAGCTTCGAAAACTACTGAGCAAGCAGGATCAATCACCATTTCCAGGAAGGCAATGTGTATGGGTGTCAGAATCAACGGATAGCCCAGCAGAAGGGGCAAAATGGCAAGCCCAGCAATGGGAATGTGGACCGCCACAATGAATTCAATCGCCTTGCGGAGATTGTCATAAATCCGGCGCCCCAAACGAATGGTCTTGACGATGGAGCCGAAGTCATCATCCAGCAACACGATGGCAGCAGCCTCACGTGCGACGTCCGTACCCCGTCCCCCCATTGCAATGCCAATGTGAGCCGCCTTGATGGCCGGTGCGTCGTTGACGCCGTCACCCGTCATGGCGACGATGTCACCGTTGGCCTTGAGGCTCTGGACGATCCGCAACTTTTGGTTTGGGCGGATGCGGGCGAAGACCGAAGTCGATTTCACCTGCAGCGCCAACTGCTCATCACTCATACTTTCAATTTCATCACCGGTCAAAACTTGAGCGTGATCATGACCACGCGAATGCCCGCTGAACGGCATTCAGCAACCGCAGCGGGCACGTTAGGACGCAGGGGATCAGAAAACCCAATCAGCCCCCTGTATTCAAACGGCAATTCGCGGGGCGAGTCAGGCAAGCCGCGGACTTGACCGGCAGGCAGCGGGCCCGTCTTCGCGATCCCCAGAACACGGATCCCTTCATTGGCCAGTTGGTCCGCTTGTGCCTGGATGTCAGTCAATTGATCAGCTGACAAATGACACAATTCAGCAATGGCCTCTACCGCCCCTTTGGCATAGGCAACGGCACCGCCAGCCGGATTTTCCGAGTACACATTGGCGACTACAAACAAGTCGGGACGAAGGCCGTAACTTCGAACCAACTCACCCGCCGGTGGGTTAGAGAACCCTTTGGCAGGCTGCTTCTTTACAACCTCATGGATGGCCAAATCCATCGGGTCTGTTGGCTCAGATGGGCAGGCACGCAAGGCGACGCTCAGGCTGGATAACAACGAGTCCGACATCGCAGGATTGACCGCATTGCGCCAGCGCTCAGTTTTGTTGAAAAGCGCTGTGACCGTCATGCGATTTTCGGTCAGGGTACCGGTCTTGTCCGTGCACAAAACGGTCGTGGCACCCAGTGTTTCGATAGCAGACGCCCTGCGCGTAAGCACCCTCGCCCTGGAGATTCGCCATGCCCCCATGGCCATGAAAACGGACATGACCAGTGGAAACTCCTCGGGAAGCAAAGACATGCCGATGGCGATGCCGGCCAGCATCGCTTCCAGCCATGAACCTCGGAGAAGTCCAAATAAACCAACCACCAGCCCCCCCCGCCACGATGCCGAAAATGGCAAAGTCTCGTACCAGCCAGCGTATCTGCTTCTGAAGATGTGGCTGCTCGGTTTCAATGGAGCCCAGCGCCCGTCCTATTTTCCCCATTTCACTGTGACCACCCGTTGCATGCACAAGCGCATGTCCTGCACCCCTGACCACCAGCGTTCCGGCATATAAATATGGCAGGTCTTCGCCACCTGGAGCCGGGACTGGAAACTGAGCGCCGGACTCAGTCAATCCATCTTGCGCCAGCTTTCTGACGGGAACGGACTCGCCAGTGAGTAGCGATTCATCAAGCAACAGGTCTTGAGACTCATAAAGCGTGGCATCGGCGGCAATCCGGTCTCCCTCACCCACCACCAGAATGTCCTCACGCACGACCCCACGGCCAGCAATAGCCACTCTGACACCTTCCCGAATCACGGTTGCACGAGGGCTGGCGAGATTTCGAAGTGCCTCCAGCACGTTTTCACTTCGGGACTCCTGAACAATCGTGATGCCGATCGACAGACCGGCGAAGGCGAGCAGGAGCATCGCTTCGGTAGGGCTGCCGAGCAGAAAGTAGACCAGTCCGCCGCCAATCAAGAGCGCAAACATGGGCTGCCGGATAACTTCAAAAATGATTTTGAAAAAACTGCGCTTGTTCTTGTTGGGCAGTTCGTTGTACCCCTCGAGCTTCAGACGCTCTGCAACCCGTGTAGCAGTCAAGCCGCTGCGTTTGGTTTCTCTGGTGGTCTCGTTCGGCATTCAGGGTACCCCTAAAATCAATTTCTACATTGAACTGTGGCCAGAGAATTGCCGAAAGTCACAGTCGTTGCGATAGATCCATGTAGGCAGGCAGGCGTGCCTGCAACGATCGAACCTGACGCTCCAGGGATTCAATGCGATTGAGATTGCCCAACAGAATTGCCACGGTAAACAGATCGAGATCAAAGTCCACGCGCAATTTTCCGGCTGCGCGCAGTGGTTCGACCCATCCTGCACTGAAGACTGGCTCTTCGACCGTGTTTTCCACTGGCTGCAGCGCACAGTAATCCACCAACTCGTCGAGTTCTGCACGGCTCAATCCGCAGTACTGGGAAAGCTCGGTCATCGTGACAGTTTCAGCTGTATCCAGCCAGATCCACTCAGCCTGATTTTGAATCATGTTGACTCTCCTTGGGTATGTCGGTAGGGGGGAATGGACTGGGAGGCGCTGGCCAACTGCTGGTAAAGCGCTCGCTCACTTGCCGAGACAGTGGTCGGAATATCGATCTGGACCACCGCGTACAAATCGCTTTTTTCCTGGGCCAAGCCCCGCCCCCTCAGACGCAGTTTGCGTCCGTTGCGCGTACCCGGCGGCACCGTCAGCAACACGGGACCGTCCAGCGTGGGAACTTCAACATCAGCCCCCAGAACAGCTTGCCATGGTGCCAACACCAAATCAAAATAAAGGTCATGGCGATCTGCACGAAACACGGGGTGAGGCGCCAGCGTGATGTGCAGGTAAATATCGCCATCTGCCCCGCCACAGCGCCCTTTGCCGCCCTTGCCCCGCAGTCTGAGTTTTTGGCCTTCCCGCACGCCTGGCGGCAGGGTCACTTCCAGGTTTCGGTCGCCGTCTTTGTCGGCCAATTTCACATTGAGTGTGCTGCCCCGTCGCGCATCTTCCAGACTGACCTGAACAGTATTTTCATAGTCGCGCCCATTGACGGGCACAGGCCCTCTTTGCGAGCCGGCGTGACCCCGTCCGAATGCGGCCAACAGATCCTCCAGATCCATCCCTTCAAAGGCCTGCCCGTCTGCCGCGTATTCCTGACGCCATTGAGGCGGAGGAGCGAACTCTTCGCCCACAGGCTGTGTTCCTAGTTGGTCATATGCAGCGCGCTTTTCGGGGTCTTTGAGGGTTGCATAAGCCTCTGCGGCGTCCTTGAAACGCGCTTCAGCGTCATGGGCTTTGGAGACATCAGGGTGGTACTGGCGGGCCAGCTTCCGATAGGCTTTTTTGACCTGATCCAAGTCAGCATCACGGGGAATCCCCAAAGCCGCGTAATAGTCTTTGTACTTCATCTTGGTTTTACTTTCACCTGGTGAAAATTCTCAACAGCGCCTTGCCAGAGGCTTAAACAACGGCTCCGAACAGGGCACCGACCCCTGCAGTGACAGCCATCGCGAGCGCTCCCCAAAGCGTTACCCGCAAGGCGCTGGTCATCACAGAGGTACCTCCCACCCATGCCGCCACGGTTCCCAGCAAGGCGAGAAAGACAAGTGACATGGCTGATATCCAATAGATCAGCCCCGCTACCGGTGCGAGCGCAGTAGCGGCCAGTGGCAAGGCCGCGCCCACCGCGAAACTGGCGGCGGATGCCATGGCAGCCTGAACCGGTCGGGCGCTGAAGGACTCGGAAATGCCTAGCTCATCGCGGGCATGGGAACCCAGAGCATCGTGCTGCATCAGCTGCTCTGCAACTTTTTGCGCCAATTCGGCCGTCAGCCCACGGGCCACATAGATTCCAGCCAGTTCACGCAATTCCGCAGAAGGATTGGAGGCCAGCTCAGCCGCCTCTCGTACCAAGTCAGCATTCTCAGTGTCGGCCTGTGAGTGGACGGAAACATACTCCCCCGCCGCCATCGACATGGCTCCGGCCACCAAACCAGCCACGCCTGTCAACAGAATATTGCCCTGGCTGGTACTGGCAGCAGCAACACCCACGAGCAGACTGGCCGTTGACACGATGCCATCGTTCGCCCCAAGGACCGCCGCACGCAACCAACCGATTCGGTCCGTGCGATGCCGTTCAATGTGGCGGCGTGAGATAGCCATATGTGTCTGAATTATCTGGATTCATGGTGTGTTTTTTCTTTCCCTGTTCAGGTTGACAGACAAGGATCATGTCGACCGCAGATGACGTTGCCATAGTCAGACGTCCGTGTCTACCCTGGTTGTCACGTAAATATGCCAAACCGAGAAAAACATAGCGGCTATGGCAGGACCCAGAACAAAACCATTGATACCAAACACTGCCATACCCCCGACCGTCGTGATCATCACGATGTAGTCAGGCAGACGGACGTCCTTGCCAACCAGCACTGGCCGCAATAGGTTGTCCACCAGACCAATCACGAGAACCCCGTAAGCAACGAGAGAGACTCCCTGCCAGATGGCGCCGGTCACGAGAAAATAAGTGGCAACGGGCCCCCAGACCAACCCGGCACCAATGGCAGGCAACAGCGACGTAAACGCCATCACAACCGCCCAGAGCATCGCACCACTGACACCCAGAAACCAGAACGCCAGCCCCCCTAACGCGCCCTGAATGACAGCCACCAGGAGGTTGCCCTTGACCGTGGCACGTATGACAGTCGTGAACTTGTCAAAAAGCACCTTCTTATGCGCAGGTGCCAGGGGTATCGAGCGTCGCAGGGCGAGCACCACGCTGTCACCATCCCGAATCAGAAAAAATGCGAGGTACAGGGTAATGAAAAGGCTGGCGATGAACTCAAACGTGTTTTGACCAATGCTGAAGGCCTGTGTCGCAACGAACTGGCTCCCCTGCGCAAGTGCAGTAGTCAGGCGGCGCAACAGAACGTCAAAGTTGGCCAAGCCAAACTGATCAAGCAGTGCACCGATCCAGGCCGGCAGCGCGTCAAACACACCATGAAAGTAAAGCGTGGGATTCATCTCTTCCGACTGCAACCTATCGTAAACCGACGCCGCCTCGCGCGCCAGCGAAGCCATCACCAGGATCAGCGGAAAGATAACAATGACCAGCACGACGACCAGCGTCACCAAAGCTGCAGCCGTGGACCGATGCTTGAGACGTGGAAGCAGACCACGGTACAACGGCGAAAACAGCAACGCAATGATGGCGCCCCACAATATGGCCCCAAAAAACGGCAAAAGAATGTACCCCAGCGCCAGCGTGACACCGACCAGCAGCAGCAAAAGAGCACGCTTTTCAACATAAGCAGACGCTTCTTTGTCATGAGAATTCATTGGGCTTGGATTAACCATACATGGAAAAATAATTTTGATTTTGCGCTTTGTTCGCCAACGCACAGATCCGTTCGAGGTGTCCGCCTACAGTCACTCGGCACCCACAGGTAAAACGCACGGTCAAGTGATCCGTTAACTCAGGCTTGCCGATTGGTTTTTGACATGATTAATTATTCTCTTCCAATTATTTTTGAACCCACCCAAGAAACACGGCAGACGCTGGACGTAGCGACCGAGGATTGCACCGACCTGCTGTATGCAGTCAGTGAGCGACTTCGAGCAACTGCTGATGACGACTTTGCGTCCACGTTCCGGGGTTATCTCCACAAACAAGCCCAGCCGACCCACACCAGTATTCTTGAATGCGTCGCTGCCTTGGAGCAGATACGCAAGACCTTGGCTTACGAGATGACCCAACGCAAATCCCTTGAACTGGAGTTGCATGCGCTCCGGGCAGAGTTGCGACAGAGCAGGTTCCAGCCCCAGCGCACGGGCCGTTGATGCCAAAAGCTCACCATCAACACGTTAGCCCAATGTTCGTAGGACAGCGACTACGACGAAGGATCATGGCGTCCGCTAGCCAATACTTCGCTCGAACCAGATACTGGCCTCACAACCAATCCAGGAAAACTGAATGAATCACCTATTAAAAAAAGCGCTTGTCGTTGCAGCAGTCACCGTCGGTATTCATGCGTCAGCTCAGGTCACGTTTTATGAACGAGAGGGGTTTGAAGGTCAAACCTTCACGACTCAACAACCTGTCAAAAATTTCCAGCGTTTCGGGGTCAACAACCAGGCCTCATCGGTCATCGTTCAGGGCAGCCGCTGGGAAGCTTGCGACGACATCCAATATCGGGGCCGTTGCGTGGTTTTGCGTCCGGGCCGGTATCCGTCGCTGGCAGCCATGGGCTTGAACAACCGGGTTTCATCGGTGCGCGCCATCAGCACCCATGCGCGCATTGAGGATCAACGCTACGCACCAGCACCTATCGCCATCTATGACGCACGCAGAAAGAACAACGAGCGCCTCTACCATGCAAGCGTCACGTCGGTACGAGCGGTAGTCGGCGCACCTGAGCAACGCTGCTGGGTCGAGCGCGAGCAGGTGGCTGCCCCGCAAAGCAGTTCAAACGTACCAGGCGCGATTGCAGGCGCCTTGATTGGTGGCATTCTCGGGCATCAAGTTGGCGGCGGCGCAGGCAAGGACCTCGCCACCGTGGGCGGCGCCATCGCAGGTGGCACCGTGGGCGCAACCGTCGGGCGCAGTAACAGCCCGGCCCAGCCGAGCACCCGCAATGTACAACGGTGCGCCACGGCACCCAGTCAAACCAAACCGAACTTCTGGGATGTCACTTACGACTTTCGCGGCATAGAACACCATGTGCAAATGACAGCCCCTCCGGGCGCGACCATCACGGTGAATCGCAAGGGCGAGCCCAGAACTTGAATCGTCTCCAACCTCTTTTACGCTAAAAACAACATGAAAACTTTTCCAAAACTTGTACTCTCTGCACTCGCCATCACGGCAATTTTTCCTGCAGTAGCCGCGGGGCCGGATGCCAAAAATCAGGGCTATTTGGTCGACTCCAGTGGCGCTATCGTGACGAGTTCAAACACAGGCCTCTGCTGGCATGACAGCGACTGGACACCTGCGCGGGCAGTCGAACCCTGTGACCCGACCATCAAACAGGCAGTCGTGGCAGCAGCTCCGTTGGCACCAGTCGCTGATGCTCCTGCACCAGCGGCTGCACCTCCACCCGTGCCCGTACCGCCCCCAGTTTTTCAAAAAATGAGCTTTTCAGCGGACGTTCTTTTTGCTTTCGACAAGTCGGTCCTCAAACCAGAAGGCAAAACCATGCTCGATGACCTGGTCCGTCAACTCGGCGGCGTGACCTACGACACGATTCAGTTGACAGGTCATGCGGACCGCATTGGCAGCTCAGGCTACAACCAGAAGCTGTCTGAGCGCCGCGCAACAACCGTCAAGGAGTTCCTCGTATCCCACAATGTGCAGGCCGGCCGAATTGAGGCGACAGGCAAAGGGGAGGCGGAGCCCGTCACCCAAGCGGGCGATTGCACAGGACCCAGGAGCGCCAAGGTCATTGCCTGCCTGCAGCCCGACCGCAGGGTTGACGTCGAAATTCAGGGAACAAAAAAGTAGGCTACAACACCTGATGGCTCAGGGCTGGCAGACGGACCCTGGCCGTCTCAATGTCGCGTTTTGACATCTCGGCAACAACGACACCAGCCCCTTCTCCAAGTTGTCCCAACACGTCGCCCCAAGGGCTCACAATCATGCTGTGGCCCCAGGTGCGTCGTGTGTTCTCATGCATGCCACCCTGCGCCGAGGCCACCACATAGGCCAAATTTTCAATGGCCCGTGCCCTCAATAGAACCTCCCAATGAGCCTGTCCGGTGGGGTACGTGAAGGCACTGGGCACCAACAAGACATCGGCCTTGAGATTCCGGTACAACTCGGGAAATCGCAGGTCGTAACAGATGCTCAACCCTATCTGGTAAATATTGCCATCTTTGGATGGCAACTCAAATGTGACCGGCAAGCTTCCGCGCTCCAGCACGCGTGACTCGTCATAACTTTCCTCGCCGTTGTCAAACCGGAAGAGATGGATCTTGTCATACCGAGCAACACAATCGCCTGTTGGATCAAACACCAGGGTGCTGTTGCGAACCCGGTGGGGGTCATCGGTGGCCAGAGGCAATGTTCCCCCCACGATCCACAAGCCCAATTGCCGTGAGGTTTGGCTCAAGAACGCCTGTATCGGGCCCGTGCCGGCAACCTCCTGAATGCCCAGCTTGTCTGTGTCCTTGCGCCCCATCAAACAAAAGTACTCCGGCAGCACCGCCAATTCGGCCTCCTGCTCTGCCGCCTGCGTCAGCAGCTTCCTGGCAACGTCAAGATTGCCGTTCACCTGGGTACCAGAAACCATCTGAATGGTGGCAATTTTCATAAGATGACTCACGCTCATGGAGAAGAAATACACCTTCAATGATCTTGAAGGAACCCCCAATATCATGGCATCTTTGAGGCCAACTGGTCACGCCTGTCAGCGCTACACATTGAGGTTCACACAGACGCCTGCTTCAAGACACAGGGTGTACACCCGCCGCTCGTTGCCACGCTGAGTCGTGACGTGATAACGGCCCGCTGGCAGCTGCAGGGCTACTAATGGCCCCGCAGACTCAAGCGCCAGCAGGCAATGACCACCAACGTCTTCGACACGGAGCCCCAGCGCCAAAGGTGCATTTGGGGAGAGCCTGCGACGGCAAAGCTCTCTGATGCGTTTCAGTGGGTTGCCCAAGCGCCCGGGGGCGGCTGAAAATGCCTTGTCCACATGGATCAGTAAACGCGCCTGCGAGGGTTGGGTGACCGACACGCCCGGAAATTAATAGCTGTTGCCAGAGGACCAGGTGCGAACCGTGCTGTAGGCCTGAGCAACACCTGGCACCCGGCTGGCGACCATGCGGGCTTGTGCTTCTTGCTGGGGCACCTGAGTCCAACCGGTCAGGGTGACCACACCGCGGTCAACGGTAACAGCGAGGTCTTTGGCCTGATCACCGAGTGACTGCGCCAGGGCGCTCTTGACACTGATCGCCAGTGCGGCATCGTCTGGCGTGGCACCGGCGCCATTCATACCGCCGGCGAAGGCACTGCCCAAGCCGACCGCCAACAAGACAGCGACCACGACAGCTTTGAAATTGGAGGTTTTCATGATGACTTTCATTTTGAGGTGTCGCAACAAAATTATTGCGATGGAGTGATGATCTCCCGCCGTCACCTCCATCGTGTGTCAAAAACAAAGTCTCTGTGTTACATCTGAAACATGGCAAAAAACGCCTGACCGGGCAACGCTTATTGCAGCAATTCAGACAGCACCTGCGCGAGATCTTCTCGCTGAAGCGGCTTACTCAGCACCCGCGTCACACCGGCTTCCACCGCCCGTTTTGCCAGCAAAGCGCCGCCATACCCACTGACCAGGAGGACCGGAATATCCGGCGCATCCACCCGCAGCATTTCAGTGAGTTGCGTTCCGCTCAACCCGGGCATGACTTCATCCATGATGACGGCTGAGAACAGATCCGGCTCAGCTCTAAAGGCCGCCAGCGCGGCTACCGGGTCACTGAATCCCACCGGTTGGTAGCCCAATCCTGTCAACATGTCCTGCGCTAAATCGATCAGTGCAGGGTCATCATCAACGACCAGCAACTTCTGGCCGGCACCAATTGGCGAGACGTATTTCATCATCTCAGAAGTGCCCAGCGCATCGGCACATTCGGGCAGATAAAGGGTAAAGCAGGCTCCTCGCCCGTTGGTGCATTGGACGTCGATGGCTCCGCCAAACTCGGCCACCACACCATGCACCACCGCCAGTCCCAGCCCGGTGCCCGCCGTCGCGACGCGGGTAGTGAAAAAGGGTTCGAAAAGGTGGTCCATCACCTCAGGCGTGATACCGCCCCCCTGATCTGACACGACCAGCGCGAGGTACTTTCCGGGTGCCAGCTGGCTATGGGACAACACGCGCGAAGCGCTGACCTGCACACGCTTCAACTGCACGCTTACCATGCCGCCGTCGGGCATCGCCTGCATGGCGTTGGTGCAAAGGTTCATAACCGCCTCGAAGGCCTGGGTGGGGTCGCCGCGCAACCGGGCATCCGCGGCTTCAAGTCGGCGCTCCATGACCACACCCGGCTTCAAGGAGACGGCCAGCAGACTGAGCACCTCTTCAATCACCGGCTCAAATTCAAACACCACGGAGGTGCGGGCGCCGCCCCGGCTAAAGGCCAGAATCCGTTCCACCAGCGCTTTGCCACGCAACGCGGCCTGCATCGCCTTGTCCAGATGGCGCGCCTGCGCACTCCCTTTCGGGGCCGCATCCTGCGCCATCTCGCCAAAGCCGACCACGGCGGCCAGAACATTGTTGAAATCATGGGCGACGCCACCCGCAAGAGTCCCCATCGACTCCAGCTTGCTGGTACGGGACAGTTGCGCCACCAGCGTCTGTTGAACCCGCGCGCGCCGCCGGTCCGCAACGTAGACGAAGCGGACTGACGCCGCCAGAATGGCGTAGACCAGCAAAAGACCCAACGCGGTGAGTTGCGCGGTTTCACGCCAGTCCGACAAGACAAACTGGAGGTCACGCGTCAGCACAATCTTCAATCCATATTGCGGCAGCGTGTTCAGGCTGACCAGGCGTTCGGTTCCATCACTGAAATGACGCACTTCAATGCTTCGCGGTTTGGCCAGGCGCCGGGCCAGACTGGCCTCGTCAAGCGTGGGTGTTTTCACAATCGAGCCTGCCAGCAGCACGCCGTCGCTGCGAACCACAGCCATTTTCACGTCAGGCGCTGGCGAGGCGACCTGAAAGGCGCCTTGCAAACTGCCCGCCGGCACGCCAGCCACCAGCCAGCCACCGGGAAACCCTGGCCCAGGCTTGAAGCGAATGGCGATCGCCACCTGAGTGGCGTGCGTGTAGGGATCATCAAATGGACGACTGACGGCCGTCTGATCCGCAGCGAGGCTGTCAAGGGCTGGGAAAAATGAGGCCAACTCAGGTATCGCCTGGTCGTGAGAGGCGCCAAGCACGTGGCCCTGGCCATCCACGACCCAAACCTGCGCAACCACGGACATCAGCTCAACCCGGGTGCGCAGGACTTGGGTCGCGCTTGCCGCCGGCAGGGGAAGCAAACCGTCAGCCAACTCCCTGCGCAAGGCGTAGAGCCCACCCTGTGCGCCTTGCAAGCCTCGGTCAATGTCGTCACTCACCGCCAGTGACAATGACCCCAGTTCCTGCGCCCGGGCATCAAAGGACACCCGACGCAAATGCCATAAGGCTAGCGCAGCGGCCACGGCCAAAGTGATAGCCAACGACAAGGCAATCAGCCACAACCGCGGCATGGCGGGCTCTTGTGCCGCGTGTATTTTTTTCAAGGACGTCATGGTTCCGCAGGGTGCTGTGGTTCGTGGCGGTGTCGCGTATTCTGGTCAAAGCAGAATAACCCACTCCACGCAGGCCAGGCGGCAAGCGAAGATAATGAACACTCAGCCAAGCCCCCTTGTTTGACCATGAACTCCCCGACCGCGCCCCACATTCTTGTCATTGACGACGATCTCAGCATTCGCGAACTGGTGGTCGAGTACCTGAGCAACAACGACATGCGCGTGAGCGCCGGCGCCTGCGGACGCGACATGTTTGACTTGTTCGACCGGGAGGCCATCGACCTCGTCCTGCTCGACTTGAGATTGCCCGGAGAAGACGGCATGCAACTGGCATGCACCTTGCGCGAGCGGGCGGCGGTGCCGATTGTTTTTCTGACCGGACGCAACGAAGAAGCTGACCGCGTGATGGGGCTGGAACTAGGCGCCGACGACTATGTCACCAAACCCTTCAGCCCGCGCGAACTGCTGGCCCGGGTACGTGCGGTATTGCGCCGCTACCAAGTGCAAGCCACCCTGCCCGATCGCGACCATAGCCGCCGGGCGCCCCAACGAGTGCTGACGCGGGATCAGCTGCTGTCGATGTCGCGCCTGCACGAGGCCGAAGTGTATGACCGCTCGGTTGACGTTCAAATCCGGCGGCTCCGGATGAAGATGGAAGTCGACTCGGCCAATCCCACCCTGATCGTGACGGAACGCGGTGCGGGGTATTTGCTGGCCAGCGCGGTTGAGACGCTTTACTGAATTCGTTTATTTAATATAAAAAAGGCCTGTAGCCCTTATCCAACGGGCGTAAGTAGCTATTAATTCAATAGCATCTACAGCAACTGACAAAGATCGATGCATTCCCGGCGCATAGATGACAGAACATTAGGGGCTGTGGGCGCGCATACTGCGAACATGATTGAAGATAGACCCTGTTGAGTCGGCCTTTGACGCCATTCAGTACAACGACGCACCAATGACTTCGGAAGACCCCCCCGGCTTCAACGCTCGCCTGTGGCGGCGTTATGTCACGATTGCCAGTCCCTACTGGCTCTCGGATGAACGCTGGCGTGCCAGGAGTATGCTGGCCCTGCTGGTCCTGCTGCTGCTGGGGCAAACTGCATTCAACGTGCTGTTCAACCACGAGTCGGGAGAATTCACCTCCGCGCTGGCCGCGCGTGATGCCAATCGGTTTTGGGCCTCGATCTGGCGCTACACAGCCATCCTGGTGGCTGCGGTACCGATCTATGCTTTGTACTACTACGTGCGCGACACGCTCGGGTTGCGCTGGCGCCGCTGGCTGACCGACAGCTTTTTGACGCGTTACTTCAGCCACCGGGCCTATTACCGGCTCAACACGGCGACCGGAATCGATAATCCCGACCAGCGCATTGCCGAAGACATCAACAGCTTCACCCAGCAATCGCTCTACTTCTCGATGATCGCTCTGGGGTCGGTGATTCAACTGGTGGCATTCTCCAGCGTGCTGTGGACCATCTCGCAGGGCCTGGTCTACTTCCTGATCGGCTACGCCGTGTTGAGCACGGTGTTCACGGGTTCCGTATTTGGCAAACAACTGATTGGCTTGAACTTTCGACAGCTGCAGCGCGAAGCGGACTTTCGCTTCAGTCTGGTGCGGGTACGTGAACACGCCGAACCGATCGCTTTTCACGATGGAGAGGCGCGCGAGATGTCCGCGCTGCAACGCATCTTCGCCGCCGCCTACGCCAACTACCAACACGTACTGCGGTGGCAATTCAAGCTCAACCTCTTCCAGTACGCCCATAGCTTTATAACGATCGTGTTGCCGACCGTGATCATCGCCAATGACGTGCTCTCCGGACGTCTGGAGGTGGGCCGGGCTATCCAGGCCGCTGGCGCCTTTGCGGCCATCTTGAGTGCACTCACGGTCATCGTTGACCATTTTGAAAGTCTCAGCCGCTTTTCTGCAGGGGTGGACCGACTGAATGCTTTCTCGGACGCATTGGGAGTTGAAGCTGACCCAACCGCCGCCGCGGTCGACGATGGCATGCAGATCCGCACCTCGCATGGCTTTGGACTGTCACTTGAACGGCTAACCATTCTCACACCCAACCGAGAGCACCTGCTGGTGCAAGACATCACACTGACCGTGAACCCGGGCGAGGGGCTGCTGATCGTCGGGCCTAGCGGCACAGGCAAGAGCTCGCTGCTGCGCGTGATTGCAGGGCTCTGGAATACGGGCTCGGGCGAGGTAACCCGTCCCACCGGGCTGGACATGCTGTTTCTGCCCCAGCAACCCTACCTGCCTCTGGGGAACCTGCGCTGCCAGTTAACCTACCCTCAGACCGATCGCGACATCTCGGACGAAGAATTGCTGCAGTGGCTGGAGCGAGTGAACCTGCCAACGCTGGCTGAGCGATTTGGCGGTTTGGATGCCGAACTGGATTGGTCACGGGTGCTGTCTGTCGGTGAGCAGCAACGGCTGGCCTTCGCAAGAGCCTTGCTCGCCAAGCCGCGCTACTTGCTGCTGGATGAAGCCACAAGCGCGCTGGATGCCAGAAACGAAGAGCTCCTGTATAGCCAACTGATCGGCCTGTCGATTACCCCGATCAGCGTCAGCCATCACTTCACCATTCTGAGGCACCACCACCAGGTGCTGGAGCTACCCGGTGACGGCCGCTGGACGCTGCGCGCGGCAGATGGTTTTATTTAGTGTTCACGGCCAGTGGCCTTGCTGAAAAATGAGCCTGGCGGATCAGTCGCTCCAAGTTGGTCATACTTCCGCTGAGGCGGTTGAATTTCCTATCCGAGGAATTCGCGCATTCAATAGTTGTTGCGATTTGAGACCTGCCCCTGACTTTCTGCGTAAACGCTGGCCAATGAGCACTGCGCTGGTGCTCTCCTTGCTGATTCACGCGCTGCTGCTGAGCCTGGCTTTTGGTAGTCAGGGACTCGGGCTTCCGGGCTTGGACTTTCCTTGGCGAGAAAGGCGGTTCGAGGCCGACGATCTGCGCATGACACTGGTACCGGCGCAGGTCACGGCAGCGACGCCGGCATTGATCGAGCCGTCGGCACATCTCATGCCGACAGGCGTGGCCAAGCCAGAGCCTATGGCCGTGCCCGGTGAAATGCTTGTGATGGCGCCATCTCCCGCCGGTGAGCCGGAAAGCGTTGCGTCCCCGCCGATCCCTGCACCCACCTCGACTGCTTCGGTGCAGCCCGAAACGAGCAACAAGGTGACCGACACTCCATCGGTCCCGATGCCTGAGATTGCAGCAGCGCCAAGCACCACGAGCCCGGCGGTCTTGAAAACGACACCCCAGGATGCAAGCGATGCAGCGCAGAAGCAAATCGACCTGGAGATTCGGGAGCGTTCCCTTGAACTGGCCAAAGTCAATGTTGCGAAGCAGGAGGCACAAC
The DNA here is from genome assembly GCF_056521395.1 of Rhodoferax sp. LS1R11. NCBI lineage: Bacteria > Pseudomonadati > Pseudomonadota > Betaproteobacteria > Burkholderiales > Comamonadaceae > Rhodoferax > Rhodoferax sp. LS1R11. The sequence continues at coordinate 32,003 of NZ_JBWMAW010000020.1, read as the reverse complement.
AGCAGGCAGAACGTCTGCAGGCGGCACGACAGGCGGTTGCGCTGCAGGAGATTGAGCGCGCCGAGGCTGTGCGGGTCGACGCCGAGCGTCAAGAGGCTTCGCGGCAAGCGATTACCCGTAAGGAAGCTGCGCAAGTTCAGGTCGAACGTCTGGCTGCCGCAAAACAGGCGACCGTTCGGCAGGACGCTGAGCGGTTGGAGACTGCGCGAGTGGACGCCGAGCGCCAAGAGGCGGTACGGCAGGCAGTTGCTCGCAAGGAAGCGGCGCAGGCTGAGGTGGAACGACTGGAGGCTGCACGGCAAGAGGCAGCAAGGCAGGAACAGGAGCGGCAAGTGGCCGCGCGGGCTGAGCAGGAGGCAAAACGCGAGGCGGTGCTTCGAGCGATAGGTAGACAATTGGACGAAGAGGCTGACCGGCGCGACGCGGCTCGCTCGTCATCTGCGCCCCTGACTTCGTCGAGTACCGCACGACGAGGCAGGCTCTTCGGGCGGACCGACCCCAACACTGAACTCATCCTTTACGCGGAAGCCTGGGGCCGAAAGATCGAGTTGAACATGACCATCGACATGGTCCGCGAAGCGGCGAAGCAGCGTCATACCAATCCCCTCGTGACAGTGGCACTTCGAAGCGACGGCTCCGTTGAGTCGGTGACTTTCGTTGTCTCCAGCGGCGTGGCGGAAATCGACGCGGCGATAAGACGCATCGTCCAAAGCCAAGCGCCCTATCCCTCGTTCCCACCGGGTCTGGCTCGCGAATACGACGTGATCGAGATCCGTCGGAATTGGTCCTTTGACATGGCTGTTCGGCTATTTTGATGCGAAAGCGGGTGAAGGCGGGTCATTGACATGCTGGCAGCGCGGGCGTCATGATCATGGGCTGGCGGGGTAAGCCCGCCGCCACTCACGGTGAGAACGGCCCTGAACTTTTCCTCGTTCCGCAAAATCGTCAGTCACGCCACATGACATGACTGACGCCTGCAGTCAGCTAGAACGGTACGGCAGCTTTAATCCAGAGCGCAGTGCCTTGAGTTGTGTTCTGCACACCAGTCTCCTGCGTGAGCTTTGCCGTAATAAACCAATGATTTGCGTTCTCGTACTTGATGGATGGTCCAAAAGCGAATGCTTTTGCCCTGTTTCCATTATTTTGCGCGCCAGTTCCACTGTCGTCGGTCAGCTGTTGCCGTAGATAGCCACCAACGCCTACGACCCATCCATTTCCTAATCCATACCCTGCGGAATAGTCAAGAAAGACCTCATTGCCAGATGTGTAGCCAGTGGCTGAGTTTGAACTGTTGAAGTTGAAGGTCAGCTTGAAATCGCCATTAAACCCAGATTTATCGATATAGCTGAGGGCGTACAGGGGCTGAATCGAGTAGTAGTTCCGGCCGATGTTTACGGCTTCATTTTTGTCGTATCCGCCAGTCGGCAGTACAAAATCGATACCCATCGCGGTGTGTAACTGCGGTGAGTAATGCTTTCCAATGCCCGCTCCAATGGTGATATCACCCAGTCCAACTTTAGTCTGCGAACCACCGACACTGACGTTTACCAAGGGAATGATTGTGTGAACAAGGAGATTGCCACCAAAAATTTGGTTTGGAGTTGACCAAATAAGACGAGTTGCTGCTGCGGCAACATTGAGCTTGAAGCCTGGAATTGGGATCGTGTTGCCGCTGTTGTCCTTGACACTATCGGATGTGTACATTTGACCGTACTCCAATACATAAAACCCAGGAGGCGGGGGTGCCCCTACCAGGTAATTTTCGGTTCCACCTGGGTAAGTAGAGCCTCCACCTTCAGTAGCTTGTGCAATGTTGCTTGCCGCGCACAGAGCAAAAACAGTCAAACCGCAGTTGACCTTGCTAGATATCTTCATTTGTGTCTCCTCATGTAATAAATATTTTTGATCTGATGAACATTTCATATTGATCATCAGATTCAAAGACCCGATTGACTTGGTAGTCGCTGCGGATGCTATTCATTGCCGGGCACATTCAACACAAACAATAGTTACATTTTCACCGGGTGAAATGTTGTTTCTTTCCTGATCCGTTTGCGATTCCTGGTGAATTTCTTCACATTGCGCAAATCAGAAAAATCTGGCGGCCTGCGCGGAGGGCGCTTCTTTGCTGAACCGGGTCGACGCACTCGAAGAATTTTCAGCCCTGCTGAATCACGATTGGGCCTTCCCAGTTCAACAACGAATCGAAGAGATAAGGATCACAGTTTCACACAGTGAAACATTGAAACATTTCTATTCAAGAGGTGACCTCTATCGTTCAATATTGGCATCAGAAAAAAAGACTACACCTTTGGGATCGCATGCGATTTAAAAGTCTGTAGATCCAGTGAATACAGGTCATTGCACCACTCACACATAACAGGAGACAAGTGCCATGGATTTAAGTGGAAAAGTAGCCGTCGTAACTGGCGCAGCCGGAGGCATCGGAGCTGCTATTGCGTGCGCATTCGCAAACGCAGGTGCCAAAGTCGTTCTGGGCGACATTCAAGTGGACAAGGGTCAAGAGGTATCCAAGAGGATCAATGAAGATGGTGGATCTTCTGTCTTTGCGACGCACGACACGACGGATGAAGTTGCATGGGCCAACATCATTGACATCGCACTCGATACCTTTGGTGGTCTGGACATACTTGTAAACAATGCCGCGATTGAGCAAGCATGTTTCATCGAAAACATTGAGGTCACTGACATTGAAAAGCTGATGAAGGTTAACGTGACCGGAGTTCTCATCGGGCACAAGCATGCTGTTCGTGTAATGAAGCCAGGTGGTCGTGCAGGCAACGGTGGCAGCATTGTCAATATCTCTTCAGTAGCCGGACTCATAGGAACGCCAGGCCTGGGCGTTTATTCGGCTTCAAAGGGTGCTATCCGGTTGCTTACAAAGGCAGCTGCGGTGGAGTTTGGACGACTTGGATATGGCATCCGAGTGAACTCAATACACCCTGGCTTTGTCGACACTGACATGGGGGTAAAACTTCTGGATGACTTTACGTCTTTGGGCATGTTCAAGGACCGAGAAGATGCCTATATCCAGATGAAGGCGGCTCATCCTCTCGGCATCACAGGCCTACCGCGCGACATTGCAAACGCAGCTCTGTTCCTAGCATCGGACATGTCGCGCTGGATGTCTGGATCGGAATTAGTGGCTGACGGTGCCATGACAGTCAGCTAACAACTCAAGGAATTCTATGTTGCTAAAAGGGAAGACCGCCCTGGTCACGGGCGGAGCTTTGGGTATCGGACGTTCGATATCCGAAATATTTGCAAGAGAAGGTGCGAATGTCATGGTCTGTGACGTTCTGGATGACGTGGGAAAAAAAACGGTGGCAGCGATAAATGCGGCCGGAGGTAAAGCAGCGTACTGCAATCTTGATGTGACTAATCCTGAGCACCACGCCAGAGCCTTGATGGAGATTGAGTCGACCTTTGGAGGGCTGGACATCGCCTGCAATAACGCGGGAATCAGCGGAGAATTTCGCAAGACTGCAGATCACACGCCAGAGACTTGGCAGAAAGTTATCGATATCAACCTGACGGGCGTGTTCCTTGGCGTGCGTCTTCAACTGCCCGTCATGCTGAAGCGTGGGGGTGGATCAATTGTCAATATTTCATCTATCTTGGGGCAAGTTGGTCATGAAGATCTTGCGCCCTATGTGGCCGCAAAACATGGGGTCGTCGGTCTGACACGCACTGTCGCGTTGGAATACGGACGTAGCGGCATCCGGTGCAATGCGGTAGGCCCAGCTTTCATTAGAACCCGGCTGATTGACAACCTTCCTGCCGAAAGTCAGCAAGCACTTGCCTCATTGCATGCGCTTGGGCGTCTGGGCGAAGTATCTGAAGTTGCTGAATTGGTTTGCTGGCTTTCTAGCGACAAGGCCAGCTTCATTACCGGCAATTACTACCCAGCAGACGGTGGCTATTTGTCTCGATAAACAAGCTACAGCGCAAATTTCATTCACAACCACAAGGAGACAACTATGAATATCGAAGTAACACAATCCTCTGATGAAGACCTTTCAAATGCCAACCGCCGTACCGTACTCGGGGTGGGCGGTGCAATGGGTCTGGCAATGCTCAGCCCGGCCTCTCTTTTTGCACAAACGGCCGATGCAAATACTCTCAAAGTGGGTTTCATCAGTCCACGCACGGGTCCACTGGCCGGATTTGGTGAGTCGGATGGCTATGTATTGGAACAAGCCCGCAAAGCACTTAAAGGCGGGCTTTCAATCGGTGGAAAGAAGTACAGCGTAGAAATATTGGATCGCGATACGCAATCTGATCCATCCCGCGCAAGCCAATTGGCAAAAACACTCATCAATAGCGACAAGGTCGATTTGATTCTTGTAACGTCGGCACCAGAAACCGTTAACCCTGTGTCTGACGCATGTGAGGCAGCAGGTGTTCCGTGTGTGTCCACAGTTGTGCCTTGGGAAGCTTGGTACTTTGGTCGCGGCGGAAAGCCTGGCGAACCCTCTCCTTTCAAGTGGAGCTATCATTTTTCTTTCGGCGTTGGAGAGTTCGTCACAGCCTACGTCTCGCAATGGTCAAAATTAAGCACCAACAAGAAGGTTGCAGCCTTGTATCCAAACGATGCAGACGGCAATGCCATTCGTGCGAATTTGGCACCCGCCTTGGCAAAGGCCGGATTTACCATCGTGGATGCAGGACCGTACGAAACAGGAACAACCGATTTTTCAGCCCAAATTGCGAAATTCAAGGCTGAGAAATGCGAGATATTCAACACCTTTCCGATACCACCCGATTTCGCAACGTTTTGGCGTCAGGCTGCGCAACAAGGCTTTACCAAGACCGTCAAGATCGTGCAAACCGCAAAGACGGGTTTGTTTGCATCAAATGTCGAAGCACTAGGCTCACTTGGATTCAACATCTCAAGCGCTGCCTATTGGCATAAGGATTTTCCATATAAATCGATCCTGACGGGGCTGTCGGGTGCTCAATTGGTTGCCGGATACGAAGCAGCCGCAAACAAGCAATGGAATCAGCAAATGGGAGCATCAATGTCACTGTTGGACGTGGGCTTTGAGGCGCTAAAAACAAGTGCTAACCCAAAAGACAAGTCAAGCGTCGCTGCGGCGCTCAGCAAGCTCAAGGTAACCACCATGGTTGGAAACATAGACTTTACAAAAGGGCCCGTTCCAAACGTCGCTACGGCCCCACTGATTGGCACTCAATGGGTAAAAGCACCTCCAGGAGCTAAATACAAGTATGACTACGTCATCACGGAGAACGCAGCTGATCCGAAAGTACCTCTTTCGGCAAAACTTATTTCGTACTCCTGATTTCATTTGACCTTCTCCTCAATATCCACTTGAACTCTATGTCTGTTGCTGATTCATTTAAAGTTCCACCTCTCATTGATGCACGCGGCATTCATAAGAGTTACGGCTCTCTTGCGGTTTTGAACAATGTCGATTTCGATGTTCAACCGGGAGATGCGGTGGGTATTGTTGGGCCAAACGGTGCGGGAAAAACAACGCTGCTTACCGTCTTGTCCGGGACAAACTTGGCAAGTAGAGGGGCAGTCTACTTTCAGGGCGTCGATGTGAGTACCTTGGGCGCCTCACAAAGATGCAGGCTTGGCATTGCGAGAACGCACCAAGTACCCAGGCCATTTTTAGGAATGACTGTTTTCGAAAACGTATTTGCGGCGGCCACACACGGAGGAGGTTTTCAACAAGATGAAGCATATGCCCGGAGCCTTGATGCACTGGACATTTGTGGAATGAACAGCGTGGCAAATCGCAAGGCCGAATCGCTTGGCTTGCTAGACCGCAAGCGTCTTGAGTTAACACGAGCCTTGTCCACGGACCCGCGCCTGCTTCTTTTGGATGAAATTGGTGGTGGGCTTACCGATGGAGAAGCATCAGAGCTCGTTGAGACGATAAAAAAACTGCATGCGCGAAAGATCGGCATCGTGTGGATCGAACATATTGTTCATGTGTTGCTTCAGGTGGTGAATCGGTTGGTGTGCATGGATTCGGGACGCGTATTGGCTAAAGGCAATCCGCAAGAGGTGTTGGCAGACCCAGCAGTTGTAGAGGCTTATCTGGGTACCGCGCTATGAGTTTATTGAAAATTTCGAGTCTGGACGCAAGCCATGGTCTGCTGAAAGCGGTTAATAACTTTTCATTAACTATCGATGATGGTGAAAAGATCGCATTGGTCGGCGCCAACGGCGCGGGAAAAACCACTTTGCTACGCACATTGTCCGGAGTCCATCCCGTTGGCGCTGGGAAAATTGAATTTGAAGGGTGCGACATTTCCAGCATGGACGCTTACAAGCGCTCGTCTATTGGATTGGCTTTGGTTCCGGAAGGTCGCCGTCTGTTCAATTCGATGACAGTTTCTGAAAATCTGTTGATTGCTCAATCAGCGAATCGCGATGGTGTTTGGAATTTTGATTCCGTATTGGAAGCGCTGCCGCAGCTGAAAGAGAAATTGAATGCGCCAGCCGGAACCCTCTCCGGTGGCCAGCAGCAAGCGGTCGCAATTGGTCGTGCGCTCATGACCAACCCCAAACTCTTGCTGTTGGACGAAGTTTCGCTTGGTTTGTCTCCTCTTGCCGTGCAGTCAGTCTATGACTCACTGGCAAAATTATTTGAATCGAAGACAGCGCTGGTCCTGGTCGAGCAGGATCTGAAGCGAGCAATGCATGTTGCTGATCGAATTGTTTGCATGCTAGAGGGAAAAATAGTCGCAATAGGAAGATCTAACGAAATGTCGCGCGAAGAGATATTGAATTACTACTTTGGACATGACGGATCAAAAGTCTGATTTCACACTATGCCAATCATCAATCAAATCATCCAAGGTTTACTATTAGGTGGCTACTACGCACTACTGGCATGCGGACTGTCGTTCATGTTTGGAGTCATGCGGCTGATCAATTTGGCCCATGGAAGCCTTGCGGTGGTGGCGGCGTACGCACTATTCGTATTGGCAGACAGATACGGAATAAATCCATTTTTAGGGCTCATTGTGGTTATTCCAGCCATGGCCATTCTTGGATGGGTTTTGCATCGTCTTATCCTTGAGCGAAGCGCCCGGGCGGGACCACTGGTTCCATTGTTGAGCACATTTGGTTTGACCGGCGTATTGGACAATTTAATGTTCCAGTCTTTTGGCGCAGATACACGCTCTCTGGCACCTTACATTGATTCTCTAAGCTATGACAGCTTTACGCTTGTGGGCGATATATCTGTCGGCTACCTGGCAGCATTAAATCTTGCGGTTTCTATTCTGCTACTGGGCGGTTTGAACCTCATGCTGAAGAAAACAGCGCTTGGAAGAAGAATTCGAGCGGCTTCCGAGGACCCTGATACCGCGCAACTTGTTGGCGTCGATTCACGGACTACTTACGCAATTGCGACGGCCATTTCTATGGCGCTGGTTGCTGTCGCAGGCGCATTTTTGGCGATGCGCGCAACTTTTGATCCTTACACTGGACCCATGCAACTGATATTTGCATTCGAGGCCATCATCATCGGTGGCACCGGGTCAATGTGGGGAACTTTGGTTGGTGGACTCGTACTTGGTGTGGCGCAAAGCCTCGGTGCGCTCATTCATCCTCAGGGTTTTCTAATTGCTGGGCACATCACCTTTTTGCTGGTTCTGTTGTTGAGAATATATGTTCAAACTTCGTTCCGAAATATTCTTCAATCTCTTCGCAAGAAGATCGCCTGATACATCCTATGTACGCTAATCACGATCCAAAAATAGCACGCTGGAATGCGGTTTCTATCGCAGCAATTTCTTCAGTTCTAGTTGCTCAGGTGCTACTGGTATTTGCTCCATACTTTTTCAGTGCAAACATAGTTGAAAGGCTGACGACACTTTTCATCTATGGAATTTTGGCACTGATGTGGAATGCGCTTGCCGGGTACGCGGGTCTTTTGTCAGTCGGTCACCAGGCATTTTTTGGTCTCGGTGCGTATGCGACAGTACGACTAGCCGATATGGGAATGAACGCGTACCCCGCGATGTTGGTGGGTGCCGTGTCAATTGCAGTTATTTCTGTGCCGCTGTCTTTCTTCATGTTACGACTTAAAGAGGGAGAGTTCGCAATTGGTATGTGGGTGATGGCTTCTCTGACGCATCTTCTGGTCAATTTGGACAGCTTGGTGCAGGGTGAAACGGGAACTTCGCTGATTGCGTTGCAAAAGTATGACCCTGATACACGTCGCGCGTACACCTATTGGGCTGCGTTGGGCATGATGGCGCTTTTGGGATGGCTCGTTTTTTGGATGTTGCGCGGCAAGGTGGGAATTGCGGCGCAAGCCATACGTGACAATGAAGAAGCAGCGTCTTCGGTGGGTGTTGATGTGAAGTCAACCAAGCGCTTAATTTTTATCTTGTCAGCCTTTGGAGTGGCTGCGGCAGGTGCACTCTGGCTGGCCACAGCCATCACATTTCAACCAAAGACGTATTTCAGCGTTCAATGGTCTGCATACATGATCTTCATGGTGCTTGTGGGGGGAATTGGAACTTACGAGGGGCCAATTCTCGGTGCGATTCTGTTCTTTGCAGTGGAGTCAATCTTTGGCGGTCAGGGCGTAACGTATCTGATTGGTCTCGGCCTAGTCGCTGTATTGTTTGCCCTCCTTCTGCCGCGCGGAATTTGGGGCGCAGTGGAAAGCAAGTTTGGGATCCGTTTGCTGCCTGTAGGCTATCGGGTTGTTTTCTCCACCATCGTGAAGCCTCGCACTTGACGCTGCAGTCACATATTTTTCAGGACCTTACGTATGGACCATAAGAACCTTATCGCAATTGACATTCATACCCATGCTGAAGTGAGTTGCAGAAATCCATTTGACAACTACGGCGAGGAATATGACCGAGCCGCCGACAAATACTTTGGCAATAGTCAGCGACCAACCATTTCGGAAACGGTGGCCTACTACCGTGAGCGAAAGATCGGACTGATCATGTTCACTGTTGATGCAGAGACCCAAATGGGACGCAAACGCATACCAAATGAGGAGATCGCCGAGGCTGCCAGAGCCAATTCCGACATGATGATGGCATTCGCTAGTATCGACCCGCACAAGGGAAAGATGGGCGCCCGTGAAGCACGTCGCCTCATTGAGGAATTTGGCGTCAAGGGATTCAAGTTTCATCCAACAGTCCAAGGCTACCACCCTTACGACAAGATGGCCTGGCCAATTTATGAGGTCATAGCAGAGTACAAAATGCCTGCGATATTCCACACTGGTCACAGTGGGATCGGAAGTGGCATGCGTTGTGGTGGAGGTCTGCGACTTGCATATAGCAATCCCATGCACTTAGATGATGTTGCAATCGACTTTCCCGACATGCAAATTGTTATGGCGCACCCCAGTTTCCCCTGGCAGGATGAGGCGCTGAGCGTTGCGATGCATAAGCCCAATGTTTGGATTGACCTCAGTGGCTGGAGCCCCAAGTATTTTCCTAAACAATTGGTTCAGTACGCAAACACACTACTCAAGGATCGTATCCTTTTTGGCAGCGACTATCCTTTAATTACCCCGGAAAGATGGATGAAGGATTTTGAAGTGGCCGGATTCAAGCCTGAAGTAATGCCGGGAATTTTAAAGAACAATGCCATAAGGCTACTGGGACTGGAGAACAATTAGTTGACGGTATTTTGATGCTGTTCTACATGATGCTGATCAAAAATTCTTTGGATAGCGCCTGCATAGGCGTCTTCCGCCTCACTGACACTGGACGCCGTTAGTCCCATTTTTCGGAGTAGTCCATCTTCAAGTCCGTAAACCTAACCGTGCACTGAAACCTCCTGGCAGCGAGCCCACGCATCTCGAACAATATGGGTTTGACATACATGCGCAAATTGCTCCGCGACATTGAGCTCACACATAGCATCCTGTTTGTCGACATCGGACATTTTTAACAAGCGTCCGGTATGCTTTTTATAGACGGCATGAATGTGCCCTAACCAATTGTCAACGAGTCCCAATCGGATACCGCCGATGGCGGCACGTATTCCACTGCATCCGTAGTGGCCGACAACTGCGATGTGTCGAACCTGCAGGATGTCAGTTGCAAACTGAAGCACAGACAGACAGTTCATGTCTCCATTGGCAACGATGTTTGCAATGTTCCGGTGAGTGAAAATTTCACCAGGGGCAAGGTCCAAAATCTGATTGGCAGCCACTCTGCTGTCTGAACAGCCAATCCATAGCAATTGTGGTGACTGTTGATGAGCAAGTCGGCTAAAGAACTCAGAATCCGAAGCTTGCATTCTTGAAGACCAGGCCCGATTGCGCTCCAGCAATGTATCAATCGTTGTCGACAATCGGGAACCCGTATACATCTCTATGCAGCTACTGCTTTGCCCATGGCGGTAAGCGCCAAGACCTGCGCGACGATCGCATCAGCAAATTCAGGATCATTGATGTGACAGTTATATTCGGTCACGCTGACTGAAGTGGGAAGCTCTTCCTTGATAGCCTTTGCAAAAACTGGGCAGAGGGATGGGTCATGCAGATGCCCCTCTGGACTGTCATGGTGAGAAAAACCCTTCAAAGGAACCAAAAAGGATACTGGTCCTTTAGCTTCTTTTATCAATCCGCCAAGGTGTTTTGCCAAACTCTGCAGCTCACCTGCTTCAGTGCGGACAGCGGTCAATGCATGGTTATGCATGTGGTAGCGTTTACCAGGGAACTGTGCTTTGGCCATATCGATGGGACCAGATACCATAAAGTCGGCGTTTCCTGGAGCGAAAATTACGGGAATTCCCTTTTCAAGAGCGGCTTTGGAGCGCTCAGGGCCGGCACTGCAGAGCCCGTTATTGAGAAAGTCGTTATGTTCCACAAGTGATGCATCTACAACTGCGACGACATCGCGTTCTTTCACAATTTGGTCAAGTGCCATACCACCTGTGCCCAGGGTATGAAATACCATTACCTCGAAACCGTGTTTCTCCAATGCCATTCGAACTCGCACGGTACAGCGATCAATTGTGCTGAGCGTCCCCATTGCAATCAGGGGTTTGGGCTCAATGCGTTGAGGTGTGTATTCGTTTGCAGTAGCGGCCACTGCAATGGCGGCATTGCGGAATACGTCGCGAGTGATGCTGTTGAGTCCGGCAATGTCGCATACCGGATTAACCATAATGATGTCTTTGGCGCCCACAAAAGGACGGGTAAAGCCTGATGCCATGGTGGAGACCATAACTTTGGGAATTCCGTACGCGAACTGTTGCATCACCACCGTCGCCAACGCTGTTCCCATGGACCCCCCGACGCCGATGATGCCGCTTATAGGTGTCTTTGCGTGTGCCTCCAAAGCGCATTTGACTGAACCTTCAATCATGACGGCCTGGCATTTCCCTTCGTGACCAATGTCTCTGACCTCTTGAATTGTCTTGCCGGCCGCGTGGGCAATAGCGTCAGGCGAGATCTCAACAGATGAATCCGTGGATTCTCGGATACTTGCATCCAAATGGATTACATCCACACCGTGTGATTCAAGGGTTTCCCGGATGAATTTTGCTTCGACAGCCTTTGTGTCGAGAGTCACAATCATTAAAACTTTTGGTTTACGGCTCATTTTGTTGTCTCCTTATTTTGGCAAATTGCCATTTTTTTCAACTGTATTGGCTGTGGCGAACAACCTCAGTCGGCATGAATCGTCTAAGAGGGGTTGAGCTCTTTCGCCAGACGAACAAAAAACTCGAAACTTGCAGGGTTTGCCATCGCATCGGAATGTGCAACCTTGTGAGCAGGCGCTCCCAGAAGCAGTCGCCGTACCGGGACCTCCATCTTCTTCCCGGTAAGAGTTCTTGGTACTTCTTCAATCTGATGAATTTGGTCCGGTACATGGCGCGGTGAAGCTTTGGTTCGGATTTCGGTTGCAATTCTTTGACGCAGCTCGTCGTCGAGCGTCACGCCTTGGTGCAGAACAACAAACAAAGGCATGCTGGAAGGTCGACCCAGAAACTCTAAATCCACAACCAGACTGTCCCGGATTTCCGGCAAAGCCTCTACGACTCTGTATATCTCCGCCGTACCCATACGGATGCCGAATCGATTGATGGTGGAGTCAGAACGGCCATAGATGACACTGCTTCCACGTGCGCTGAAGCGGATCCAGTCGCCATGCCGCCAAAGACCTGGATACATTTCAAAGTAGCTCTCCAGGTAGCGTTGGTTGTCCTTGTCATTCCAGAAGAAGACGGGCATGGACGGCATCGGCTTGGTGATGACAAGCTCGCCAACTTCGTTCACTATGCTTTGCCCAGCTTCATTAAACGCATAGGCGGCAACACCCAATTCGCGGCATTGAATCTCACCGGCTACAACTGGCAAGCACGGCGCGCAAGCAACAAATCCAGACGCAATGTCAGTGCCGCCGCTAATGGATGCAAGCCAGAGATCTGACTTCACTGCCGCATAAACCCACTCGTAGGCATCAGATGGCAGAGGAGAACCCGTTGCATTGATACTTCGAAGGCATTCAAGCTGCGCAAACTCCCTCGGCTTTAGCCCGTCCTTCATGCAATTGATGAGAAAGGCAGCACCACATCCGAATAAGCTCACACGCTGTTCGTCGATAAATTCCCAGATTAACTTGTTATTGGGCCAAGCCGGATTACCGTCGTAAAGAACAATCGTGGCACCTGTCAGGAGCGCGCCAATCTGTAGATTCCACACAATCCAGCCCGTGCCGCCCAGAAACATCAATCGATCACCAGGACGTAAGTCATGCTGCAAGGCCATGGTCTTAAGATGAGTCAAAACAATGCCACCGTGGCTGTGGACTATTGGTTTTGGAAGCCCTGTCGTGCCTGATGAATACACCACCCACAACGGGTGCGCAAATGGAACCCTATCAAAGGTGAGTTCTGATTCAATTTCAATTGCTGTCTCCCAACTGACTACAGTGGACCATGGGTTCGACCTCGTCTGATCCACCATGGGGCCATTGATGTGAACAACATTGGCGACTGACGGTAGGCCAGAAATAAGCTGCGTTACAACGTCGGTGCGATCATGCAGCTTGCCGTTATAGCTATAGCTATCGATGGCAAACAGCACCTTTGGTTCAATCTGCTTGAAGCGATCAAGCACCACGCTAACACCCATATCTGGAGCACAGCTTGACCAAATGGCTCCAATGCTTGCACAGGCTAAAAATGCGATAACTGTTTCTGGTCGATTTGGCATGTAGGATGCGACGCAGTCTCCACGCGATACCCCCAATTGCCTTAGAGTTGCAGCGAGTGCCCCAACATCCCTTTGCAAGGTCTCCCAGGAAACTTCGTAGGTCGCGGCATCTTCCCTCCTTGCGATGAGGGCAGGTCGGCTGATGTCCGCGTGAAGAAATACATGTTCCGCGTAGTTGAGACTGGCATTGGGGAACCACTGAGCACCAGGCATGCTGCGTGAGCCGAGTACCGGTTGATTGGATCCAGTAGCCTGAACGTTGAAGTGCTCCCATATGCAAAGCCAAAACGTGTCAATATCGTCCACTGACCATTGCCACAAGGCTGAATAGTCGGCAAACGTCAAGCCTTTGTGTTGCTCAAGCCATTGCTGAAATACAAAGAGTCTGGCGCTCTGTATTTGCTCGGAGCTAGGGGTCCAAAGCACGTTTACTGAGCCTTCAATACCTGTATCCATCATTTGAGCATCTCCAGCAACTTGTCGATTCCAGAAAGAGAGAAGTGCGGCTGGATGTCATTTGCAAGAGCAGAAAAATCTGCTGCTGTTGCAAGGCCTGTCTGCACGCCTACAGAAATAGAACCACCACGCACAGCCATTGCGTTTTCAAGTCCTGGGTCATCCCCAACTATGACGAGATCATTTGGGCGCACCTTCAGACGATCACTTGCAACGTTAAGTGCATGGGCAGATGGCTTTCCAACGATCACTGCATTCTTTCCCGTGATGCTCCTGACGGCTGCAGCGATGGCACCTGAAATTCCAATGGTCCTACCTTCCCGACTGGCGACGTAAGGAGCCTTGGAGACGGTGAAAAAAGCAGCGCCGTTCCATATGGCCCGTGTTGCAGCTTCGAGATCAGGCAAGGTAAATTTTGGATACCAACCAATGAAAACGGCATCAGCGTCATCCGCCCTATCGGGAGAACGAACCACATCAAAGCCGGCTTCTATCAATGGGGAGTAGACGCCCTCACCACCCAGAACCAGTATCTTCTTGTAACGCTTTTGTTTAAACAGCGTCACAGCAATACTTACCGGAGTTAGGGTGAGTTGCTCTTCAAAATGAAGGCCGATGCTCGCAAGTTCTGTGTTGAGTACACGAGGATGTTTGGTTGATCCATTTGTAAAGGCAGCAACTGGTACACCCCGCTTTCGCAGCATAGCGATAAGTTCCACCGCACCCGGTAAGGCTTTGTAGCCACTCAATTGCTTGTCGGCCAAAGCCAGGGTCCCGTCGACATCAAAAATAAAACCTTTTGCATTCAACAGCCGATGCGCAGCGTTGTTCGTGGTCATTCGCCGCTCCCGTCTGACATCTGGTTTGTGCTCAGCTCCAATTTGAATCCCTTGCGCTCAATTGATGCGTGGGTCACATCAGAGCGTGAAGAAAGTTCCCTGACCAGTTTTTTGACTGGACTAAGTAAAGGGTTGTATCGTTCCTGGCAAGGTCCTGCAGCAACCATTGCGTCAACTTGCTCTTGAGGCATGGTTGCGCGCAAGAGGAACTCTTCATCGGAAATGGTGGAGGAAAAGCGTTTACGCAGTTCACTCAGTTCAGGCATGCCCTGGGTCGCAGAAAGCTCTCGTGCCCGTGGAAGTTGCTGGATGCGGTCCAGCACATTCGGATCCATAGGTGCGGGAGGTGTTCCAAACAGCCCCAATGCGTAGCGAATTACTTCATCGGGTACGTTCGCATATCGCTCTGGAGCCAAAACGTTCATTACGGCCATGGTGCCAACGACTTGTGAGAACGGCGTAACCATAATGGGAAATCCCAGCTCTCTCCGTACACGTTCCACCTCTTGATAGACGTCGTCCAGGCGGTGCTCTTGACGCATTTCACGAAGCTGACGCTTCATTGTTCCAATCATTCCCCCAGGCAACTGATGCTGAAAATACCGCATATCAAACTCTTGCGGAACTCCTTCAGGCAGTCCTTCGGCTTTTGCAAGTTTCGAAAAATAGGCACTGACACGCGCGGCAGCTTCCATATCTAAGTCAACTGAAATACCTTGGCTTTGAAGGTTTGATACAACGTTTTCCAAGGCTGGCTGGCTGGTGCCGTTTGCCAGTGGTCGCGCTGCGGTGTGTAGCGCTTCGACACCGAGATCGAACGCCTCTGCATAGGTGAATGGCGCCAGTCCAATGGTGCAGTGCGAATGAAGTTCCAGTGGCTTGTTACCAATTGCTTTCTTTAGTGCAGGCAGTAGCGTGCGTGCACGCTCCGGGGTCAACAGGCCACCTGGATCTTTCAGATAAATTCGCTGAATTGATGGTTCGGCAGCTAATTTTTCGGCCAACGAAGCGAATAGCTTGTCGTCATGAATTGGGCTCACTGTGTAAACAATGGCCCCTACAATTTCTTCTGCACCTGCAGCATGAATGGCACGTGAACTATCAATCACGGCTTTCATATTATTCATGGGATCCATCACCATGAATCGCTCAATGCCGTTGCGAACAAGCAATTGATAAGACAGCGCCATTAACTCTGGGTGGGCTGTCTCCCAGGAGATGAAGCGCATGCCCGTCGACAGAAAGCTCAACTTGGTGTTGGGCATCAGTGCCTTCATCTTTCGAATGCGTTCCCAAGGATTTTCCTTGTGAAACCTAACCGTCACTGCCATATGGGTGCTAGTGCTGAAATCAAGAGCACGGTAGCCGACACGATCGAGCTCGGGTGCGATTTCAAGCATCATCGGCGTGCGCAATCCGGTTGCACCCCAGAGACTCTGGTTTCCATCGCGAAGCGATGTATCGATGAACTGCAGTTTGGATTGAATCATTTCACTTTTCCTTATTTGGAGGATCGTGCTGCTGCGCGATCTTCAAGATAGCGCCCGAGAAAGCCGGTATCAACGCCTCCATGGGTGAATTCCGCTGTGGCCAGAATTTCGCGGTGTAGAGCGATATTTGTTTTTATGCCGCTCAACTGAATTTTGGACAGTGCAGACACCAGAATCAAGCGAGCCTCCTCGCGCGTGTTCGCTGTCGCAATCAGCTTTCCGATCATCGAATCGTAGTAAGGCGGTATCAATGCACCTGTCTCAATGTGTGTATCAGTGCGCAGCCCCGCCCCTGTTGGAAAGTGCGCGTGTGTGATGCGACCAGGAGATGGACTGAAATCATTCTCTGCGTCTTCGGCATTGAGCCTGCACTCAATGGAATGACCGTGCAGCTGCACATCTGGCTGTTTCAGTGTTAGCTTATTGCCATTGGCAATCGATATCTGCTGCGCAACGAGATCAAGGCCCGTGATCATTTCAGTCACCGGATGCTCTACTTGTATACGCGCATTCATTTCCAAGAAGTAAAAGCTCTGACGCTGCACATCAACCAAAAACTCAATCGTTCCCAAGCTGCGATACCCAATATGCTTTGAGAATCGCAGCGCAGCGGCATGAAGGTCTCGACGCATGGAATCTGGCAAATGTGGTGCCGGGGCTTCTTCAATCACCTTTTGGTAGCGTCTTTGGACAGAGCAATCCCGGTCGCCCAGATGAATGACGTCCTCACCATCTCCAAGAACCTGTACTTCGATGTGTCGGCCCTGCGTTACAAAGCACTCGACATACACGCGCCCATCACCAAATGCGGCCAATGCCTCGGAGCTTGCAAGGTCAAAAAGTGCGGTCACTTCGCTGGCTGAGTTGGCTCGTTTAAGACCTCGACCACCGCCACCGCCAACCGCCTTGATGAGGACTGGATAGCCAATCTTTTCGGCCATTTGAAGAGCCGCATCCAGCGTCTCAACGGGGCCACCGGGAACAATGGGAACCTGCGCCTGTTCTGCAATGCGGCGCGCTTCCAGTTTATTTCCAACCTGCTCGATTTGTTCGGAGCTCGGGCCAATGAAGATTAGCCCGTTTTCTTCACATGCACGCGCAAATTCAGAACGTTCGGACAGAAACCCGTATCCAGGATGAATGGCCTGCGCACCCGTCCCTATGGCTGCTTCAATGAGTGTTCCAATGCGCAGGTAGCTATCACTTGCGCGCGCTGGACCAATGCACACGGCCCGGTCTGCCAGTCTGGCTCCCATACTGTTCTTGTCAGCAACAGATACGGCAAGAACCGACTCAATGCCCAGCTTCTTTAGTGTGCGAATGACCCGTACGGCGATCTCCCCACGGTTGGCGACTAATACACGCGTAATTTTTGCAGGCTGGTGCATATTTTCATCTTCTTTCATGACTGCACTCACGCGGGGCGCACCCGCATCAGCACTTGGTCAAACTCAACCAAATCACCGTCCTTGACCAGGGTCTCAACAATCGTTCCCTGTACGCCGGCAGAGACAGAATTCATGAGCTTCATGACTTCGATGATTCCGATCACAGTGTCTTTTGTGACGCTGATCCCAGGTGATACGAACGGGTCAGAACCGGGTTTTGGGGCGCCGTAGAAAGTGCCAAGCATGGGAGCTTTCACCTCAATGAGATCAGAGCTCACCACGGTGCTGAGCACTGGAGCGGGTGGCGCATCTACTGGTGTCGAAGGCTTTACCTTTGAAATGGCAGAAAGTGGAGGGCTGGAGCGACTGGATACTGAACCATCGCCTGCTCCATTTCTTCGAATGTTGAGCTTCACGCCCTCTGCCTCAAGGCTCAATTCATCAAAATGCGAGGCATCCAAAAGCTGAATGATCCGAACAACGTCTTCGTGTGAAAGGCTCATAGGTACTCCAATGAAAGTCCCAAAGGACAATAGTTTTTCAAGAACGTGATGGGCTAATGCCGAACCCGTTCGGAACAAAGAAATCATAGAAATTGAAAGGACGGGAGAACGAATTCACCCTATATGCAGGGCTGTGTGCAGCTCATGCATTGCGCTTGTCTCCTCAACTTCTTTACTTATGACTGCGAGTGTTGCTGGTGTGGTTTGATCCTGCTACCATCACAAAGCAAGTTTTCAACAGGTGAAAAGTAAAAGAAGTCATGCGTGAATACAAAGTTAAAACCATCAGGGCGCTCGATCGCGGACTTGAAGTTCTGGAGTGTTTACACAAGGCACGCAGCGCAAGTCTTCACGATCTTTTTCTTGCAACTGGCCTGCCAAAGGCAACGATTACCCGAGTGGTCGTGACCCTTGAGAAGCGTGGCTTGGTGTGGCAGAGAATCGAGGATGGCGCTTACATGTCGAGCCACACTTTTCAACCGCGTCCCTCACAGATGAACGATGAAAATTTTCTCGTAGAAACGGCTTCACCCGTAATGGAGCGCCTCTGTAAGAAGGTGAATTGGCCGTCGATATTGGCAGTGCCCAGGTTGGACTACATGGAGGTAATTGAAACCAATCGTCCGAAGTCCTATTTCTCACACATCCCAATTGGACCCATTGGATTCCGCATCAACATGCTTCGTTCCGCAAGTGGAAGGACCTACTTAGCGTTTTGCAGTGAAAGCGAGAGAGCCGCGGTACTTCAGCGTTTGGTAGCAAGTGAAGAAGCAGGCAATTACCTTGCGCATCGGCCTTCAATGATTAAGAAGCTGATCGCTGAAACTCAGAAACTTGGTTATGGGGTTCGAGCTGTAGATTTTGGTGGTCACTTTGACAAGACACGTCGAGAATCTGACGATAGTCGCGACTCCATTGCTGTACCGATATGGGCGGGAAACGAAGTTGTAGCTGTAATTAACTTAACCTGGATGCACAAAGCGGCAACCGTTGATCAGATCGTGAAAAGCCATCTTTCTGCACTGAACGAGGCATCGCAGGAAATAACAGCGAAGCTGATGGCTCAATAGTACTCGGGCATGATTTCGCTGCCTGGGCGAATAAAGACTTTATTGGCAATGAACAGCGTGTTCGCACTGAATAAAGTCCTATCCTGAAACGCCGTTGTGCAGACCCATTCGTAATCTACACAGAATAAAGTTCTATTCCGGAGACCGCGAAATTCACCGCCAGTGGATAGAACTTTATTTGTCGTCAACACAGCGGTCCAACTGGACGGGATCTCTACTCAACCGTCACACTTTTTGCGAGGTTACGAGGCTTGTCGACGTCAGTTCCCTTGGCGCAGGCGGTGTGATACGCCAGCAATTGCAAGGGCACCACGTGCAGCATGGGTGACAACTCGCCATAGTGTTCGGGCATGCGAATAACGTGCAGGCCTTCGCCGGACTCGATGCGGGTATCGGCATCGGCCAGCACATAGAGCACGCCACCCCGTGCGCGCACCTCGTGCATGTTGCTCTTGAGCTTTTCGAGCAGCGCGTCGTTGGGCGCAACAGTTACCACGGGCATGGCGCTGGTCACCAGGGCCAGAGGACCGTGCTTGAGTTCACCGGCAGGGTAAGCCTCGGCGTGAATGTAGCTGATCTCCTTGAGCTTGAGGGCGCCTTCCAGCGCAATCGGGTAATGCAAGCCCCGACCCAGAAAGAGCGCGTTGTCCATCTTGGCAAAGTCTTCTGCCCACGCAATGACTTGTGGCTCCAGTGCCAGCACCGCTTGCAAAGCGGCAGGCAGGTGTCGCATGGCCTTGAGGTGACGCGCCTCCTCAGCCTCGTTCAGGCGCCCTTTGGTTTTGGCCAGGGCCAGTGTCAGCAAAAAGAGGCCCGCCAATTGGGCGGTGAACGCCTTGGTGGAGGCCACGCCAATCTCGATACCGGCGCGGGTGATGTAGGCCAACTCGCATTCCCGCACCATGGCACTGCTGGCCACGTTGCAAATGGTCAGGGTGTGGGTCATGCCCAGGCTTTGCGCGTGGCGCAAGGCGGCCAGCGTGTCGGCCGTCTCACCCGACTGCGTGATGGTGACAATCAGTGTGCGCGGGTCAGGCACCGAGTCGCGATAGCGGTACTCGCTGGCGACCTCCACCTGGGTTGGGATTTTGGCGATGCTCTCCAGCCAGTATTTGGCGGTGCAGCCACTGTAGTAGCTGGTGCCGCAGGCCAGGATCAGCACCGAGTCAATCTCATTGAAAACGCTTGCTGCACTGGCGCTGCCGCTGAACAGTTCGGGCACGATGCCGTCGACGCCTTCGAGCGTGTCGGCAATGGCGCGGGGCTGTTCAAAAATCTCTTTTTGCATGTAGTGGCGGTAGGGCCCCAGTTCGGCCGCACCGCTGTGCGCCACCACGGTTTTAACCGGGCGCTGCGCGGGCGCGACAGGCTTGTGCTCCTTGTCCACCAGCCAGTACTTGCCCAACTGGATGTCCACCACGTCGCCTTCATCCAAGTAAACGATCTGGTCGGTCACACCGGCAAGTGCCATGGCATCGCTGGCCAAAAAGTGTTCTTGCCCGTCTTTGCCCACACCCAGAATTAGCGGCGAACCGGCGCGTGCGCCAATCAGGCGGTGAGGCTCGTCTTTGCAAAAAACAGCAATGGCGTAAGCACCATGCAACTCAACCACGGCCGACTTGACGGCTTCAAACAGGTCACCGTCGTAAAGCATGTCAATCAGGTGGGCGATGACTTCGGTATCTGTCTGGCTGTGGAACTCGTAGCCTTTGCCCTTGAGCATGGCGCGCAGCTCGTCGTGATTTTCAATGATGCCGTTGTGCACCAGGGCAATCCGGCCGGGACGTCCAGCGGCATCGGCGCCTGGGCCGTGGCTGAAGTGGGGGTGGGCGTTGTGTACCACGGGTGCGCCGTGCGTGGCCCAACGGGTGTGGGCGATGCCGGTCGTGCCTTCCAGGTGGGTGGTGCTGACCTGTTCGGCCAGCTCAGCCACGCGGGCGGTACTGCGCGCGCGCTGCAAACCGTTGGCGTAAACCGCCACGCCGCAGGAGTCATACCCACGGTATTCCAAACGGGAAAGGCCCTGCACCAGGATGGGAACGATGTTGCGGGATGAAACCGCGCCGACAATGCCGCACATAGACTGCTCCAAAAATGAATGTCGTAATGGTAGTTTGCCTTGAATGAAATATGAAATCTAAATACAATAAATTTTGGATTTATATTTCTCAATAAATAAAAAATGGAATTTAAATTCATTTATCTAATATTTATGGAGTTAATTATCAATAAAAATTAAAGATCCCACCGCGTTCGCAGACACCACCGCCAGAAACGCCGCAAGTAAAACTACCTAGGTTCTAACCCGCTATCACCTTGCGTTCTAACTCGATAGCATGAAATTTCTTGTTGCAGTCCCCAGCGTTCAGCAACTCTCTTTGTGCAGCCGGAGAATCATTTGTCAGTGGAGTTCATTCTTGAAACACGTGGCCTGACCAAGGAATTCAAAGGATTCGTGGCAGTCAACCGGGTGGACCTGAAGGTTCAACGAGGCCACATCCATGCCCTGATTGGCCCCAATGGCGCAGGCAAGACCACCTTCTTTAACCTGCTGACCAAATTTTTGCACCCCACCGCAGGCAGCATCCAGTTCAACGGTACCGACATCACCCATGAGCAGCCTGCGCAAACAGCACGGCGCGGCATTGTTCGCTCGTTCCAGATTTCCGCGGTATTTCCACACATGTCGGTATTGGAGAACGTGCGCGCGGCGTTGCAGCGCAATCTGGGTACCTCATTTCACTTTTGGAAAGCCGAAAGCACGTTGATGCATTTGCATGCGCGTGCCCGTGAGTTGTTGACCGAGGTGGACCTCCAGGATTTCGCCAACGAACTGGCTGTTAACCTGCCTTATGGCCGCAAACGCGCGCTGGAATTAGCCACCACGCTGGCGCTGGAGCCCGAATTGATGCTACTCGACGAACCGACTCAAGGCATGGGCCACGAAGACGTGGACAGGGTCACTCAGTTGATCAAAAAGGTGTCTGCCGGTCGCACGGTCCTGATGGTCGAACACAACATGAACGTGGTGTCTAAGATCGCCGACCGCATCACCGTATTGCAGCGCGGCACCATCATTGCTGATGGAACGTATACCGAAGTTTCCAAAAATCCCATGGTCATCGAAGCCTATATGGGCTCGGTCAATACCGAACTGCAAGGCGCTCACTGATGAACAAGGAAATGCTTCGCATCGAGAATCTGCACGCCTGGTACGGCGAGTCGCACATCCTGCACGGCGTCAACCTCACCGTCAACGAAGGTGAAGTTGTCACCCTGCTGGGTCGCAACGGCGCAGGGCGCACAACGACCATGCGCGCCATTGTTGGTCTGACCGGCCGGCGCAAAGGCAGCATCAAAATCAATGGCATTGAGACCATCAGCCTGGCGTCACACAAGATCGCCCACCTTGGCCTGGGTTACTGCCCTGAAGAGCGCGGCATTTTTGCCAGCCTGACCGCGGAAGAAAACCTGATGCTGCCACCCACACTGGCAGCGGGCGGCATGAGTGTCGATGAAATTTACGTCATGTTTCCCAACCTGCAGGAGCGCGCCAACAGCCCCGGCACGCGCCTCTCGGGCGGAGAACAGCAGATGCTGGCCGTGGCCCGCATTTTGAGAACTGGCGCACGCCTGCTCTTGCTCGATGAAATTTCAGAAGGTCTGGCTCCGGTCATTGTGCAAAAGCTGGCCGAGATGATTCTTACCCTCAAGGCCAAAGGCTACACCATCGTGCTGGTGGAGCAGAACTTTCGCTTTGCGGCGCCGTTGGCGGACCGCTTCTATGTCATGGAACACGGCAATATCGTGAAGCAATTTGCCCAGCAGGAACTGAGCCAGAACATGGGCATGTTGCAGGAATACCTGGGCGTGTGAGCCTGTTCGACCACCCACCCTTTACTTTTAACCCGCGTTTTGACAACCCACTCAACAGGAGACTCCATGAAACTCAATGCTCTCGTCGCCGCTTTGGCGCTCGGATTTGCCGCCGCGGCCTCGGCCCAGAACACGGGTCCGGTCAAGATCGGCTTCATCACCGACATGTCCAGCCTTTACGCCGACATTGACGGACCGGCCGGTGGCGAAATGATCAAGTGGGCCGCGCAGGACTTTGGCGGCAAGGTACTGAACCGCCCGATTGAAGTGCTGACCGCTGACCACCAGAACAAGGCCGATGTGGCCAGTTCCAAAGCACGCGAATGGATGGACAAGGACGGTTTGTCCATGCTGGTTGGCGGCACCAGCTCAGGCACGGCCCTGGCTATGGCGAAAGTCGCTGAAGAAAAGAAGCGTCCCTTCATCGCCATCGGCGCAGGCTCGGCACGATTGACCAATGAAGCCTGCTCGCCCTACACCGTGCACTACGCCTACGACACCGTGGCACTGGCCAAAGTGGCTGGTTCGGCGTTGGTCAAGGCTGGCAACAAGAGTTGGTATTTTCTGACAGCTGACTACGCATTTGGACACTCCCTTGAAAGTGATGCCTCCTCCGTGGTGAAAGCAAACGGAGGCACTGTCACTGGTGCCGTACGCCACCCGCTCAATGCGTCTGATTTTTCAGCCTTTTTGCTACAGGCACAATCGTCCAAAGCACAGATGCTGGGACTGGCCAATGCAGGCGGTGACTTCACCAATGCGATGAAAGCGGCCAAAGAATTTGGCATCACCAAAACCATGAAAGTCGCAGGCTTGCTGGTGTTCATCAACGATGTACACAGCCTGGGTTTGGCTAATACGGAAGGCCTGCAACTGGCCGACAGCTGGTACTGGAACCAGGACGACGCGTCCCGCAAGTTTGCAAAACGCTTCTTTGACAAGTACAAACGCATGCCATCCAGCATTCAGGCCGCCGACTACTCTGCTGCCACGACCTACTTGAAGGCCGTACAAGCGGCGGGTACAACGGATGCAGACAAGGTGATGTCTACGATGAAGAGCATGAAGATTGATGACTTCTACAACAAAGGCGAAATCCGTTCTGATGGCCGCATGATCCACGACATGTACCTCTACCAGGTGAAGTCGGCCAAGGACTCGATCACGCCATGGGACTACTACAAGATGATCGCGAAGGTGCCAGGTGAACAGGCGTTCACCACGGTGGCCGACTCCAAATGCGCGTTAATCAAAAAGTAATTGGCACCCAGGGCAGTGGGGCGCGAAAGCGGCCCACTGCCTCTTCGCCTGACAAGGCATGAACTGACGGGTTTTCATGGAAATTTTTGGCATTCCCCATCAAGCATTTCTGGGCCAGCTGTTGCTGGGCTTGGTGAATGGTGCGTTCTACGCCCTGCTCAGCCTCGGGCTGGCGGTCATCTTCGGCCTGCTGGGCATTGTGAATTTTGCGCATGGCGCGCTGTACATGCTGGGCGCATTTTCCGCCTGGATCATGCTCGACAAGTTTGGCTTCAATTACTGGTTTGCCCTGATCCTGGCCCCCCTGACGGTGGGCCTGCTGGGTGTTGTCATCGAACGGCTGTTTTTGAAGCGGCTGTACAAGCTGGATCCCCTGTACGGCTTGCTGCTGACGTTTGGGCTGGCCTTGATCGCCGAAGGTATTTTTCGTGAACTCTACGGCGTGTCGGGCCAGACATACAACGTGCCCGAACTCCTGTCGGGCGCCACCAACCTGGGCTTCATGGTGCTGCCCAACTACCGGGCGTGGGTGGTGCTGGTGTCACTGGCGGTTTGTCTGGGCACCTGGTATCTGATTGAGCGCACCCGCCTGGGGGCTTACCTGCGCGCGGGTACAGAAAATGCCGCACTGGTGCAGGCCTTTGGCATCAACGTGCCCTTGATGGTGACGCTGACCTACGGCGCCGGCGCCGCCTTGGCCGGACTGGCGGGGGTGCTGGCCGCGCCCATCATTCAGGTCAATCCATTGATGGGCTCGAACCTGATCATCGTGGTGTTCGCGGTGGTGGTCATTGGCGGCATGGGGTCCATCATGGGCTCGATCCTGACCGGTCTGGGCTTGGGCATTGTCGAAGGGCTCACACGGGTGTTCTACCCGGAGGCGTCCAGTATTGTGGTGTTTGTCGTGATGGTCATCGTGCTGATGATTCGCCCGGCCGGCCTGTTTGGCAAGGAGGCTTGAGCCATGAACAAAGCGAACAAACTTGTTGCACTGACCTACCTGGTGCTGTTGATTTTGGCGCTGCTGGCGCCTGCGCTTGGGCTCTACCCGGTCTTTGTGATGAAGCTGCTGTGCTTCGCCATTTTTGCCAGCGCCTTCAACCTGCTGCTGGGCTTTACCGGTTTGCTGTCCTTCGGCCACGCTGCATTTTTTGGCTCGGCTGCTTATTTCACGGGCTACGCAATCAAGTCGCTGCATGTCACGCCGGAGCTGGGTTTGCTGGTGGGCGCTGGCGGCGCGGGTCTGATTGGGCTGGTGGTGGGGGCCGTGGCCATCCGGCGCCAGGGCATCTATTTCGCCATGATCACACTGGCCATTGCCCAGATGGTGTTTTTTGTCTGCCTCCAAGCACCGTTCACTGGCGGAGAAGACGGCTTGCAGGGCGTGCCACGCGGAGCACTGTTCGGCCTCTTGTCACTGGAGTCCGATACCGCCATGTATTACCTGGTACTGGCCATCTTCATGGCGTGTTTTCTGTTCATCTCCCGCATCGTGCACTCGCCCTTTGGTCAGGTGCTCAAGATGATCCGCGAGAACGAGCCCCGCGCTATTTCACTGGGCTACCAAGTGGATCGCTACAAGCTCCTGGCGTTTGTGTTGTCGGCGGCACTGGCCGGACTGGCAGGCTCGCTCAAAACCCTGGTAATGGGATTTGCCACCCTGTCCGACGTGCACTGGTCCATGTCCGGCGAGGTGATTTTGATGACCTTGCTCGGTGGTGTGGGCACCTTCTTCGGGCCTGTATTTGGCGCAGGCATTGTCATCTCGCTGCAAAACCTGCTGGCTGACAAGGTGGGGTCCTGGGTAACTGTGATCATCGGGGTGATTTTTGTGTTGTGCGTGCTGGCCTTTCGCAAAGGGGTGGTCGGTGAGTTGCAGGCTTTTATGGATCGCCGCAGACGCCCCACCGCGGGGTAGTAGCCTCTAGAATGGCTGTTTTATTCCAGAATAAGACAATAAATGGAACAAACAGCCATCGACACCACAGACCTGCAGCTGCTGGATCATCTGCAAAACGACGTTTCACGCAGCAACCAGGACTTGGCCGCACTGGTCCACATCTCCCCTCCCACCTGCCTGCGCCGCGTTAAACGCCTGCACGAAGCCGGGTTGATTGAGAGGGAGATTGCGGTGCTGAGTGTGGACAAGCTCAGCGCCGTGACCGGCCACGGGCTGAGCGCGATTGTGGAAATCACCCTGGACCGCCAGGACAACCAGGCACTGGAAGCGTTCGAGAAGCGCGTGAAGAACGATGACGCCGTGCAGCAGTGTTATCGCGTGTCACCGGGGCCCGACTTTTGCCTGGTGGTGCATGCCGCGCACATGCCCGATTACCTGGCTCTGGCGCAGCGGTTGTTCACAGCCGATGCCAACGTGCGCAACGTCAAAACATTCTTCAGCGTCAAACGCAGCAAGTTCGGGGCACGCATTCCCTTGCCACTCTGACGCAGACAGGAGATCGCTCTACGGATTGGCCATTGCCAGTGGCAAGGTGAAACTGACGCTGCAACCCACGCCGACTTCACCTTGTGCCGCCACGGTGCCACCCTGGCGCTCAATGATCTTTCGGGTCAGGGCCAGCCCCATGCCCAATCCTTCAAACTCGCGCACACCGTGCAGCCGCTGGAAGGCATGAAACAGTTTGGCGGTGTATTGCGGGTTGAACCCCACGCCGTTGTCGGCGACGGTGACGGTGCACAACCCGTTGCCGGTCGCCTGCCAAGTGATGTCCACACGGGCCACGGGTCGAGTGGCCGTGAACTTGATTGCGTTGGACAATAGATGTACCAATACCTCTTGCATCAGCGTTGCATCGGCCCGCAAGGGCGGTACATCGGGGGCCACATGCCATTCCAGCCTACGCTCAACAAACGACGGCGCCAACAAGACCATGACATCAGGAACCAGCTTAGCGAGGTCAACCGCGCCGACTTGCAGCGCCACCCGGCTCAACCGCGACAAGGCCGTCAGTCCGTCGACCTGTTGGCCCATGGTTCGGGCCGCGTGGCTGACGACGTTCAGGTGAGCCACGATGTCCGCAGTAGCCTGTTCGCCCAGGTCTTCCTGGATGATTTGCACATAGGCATTCACGTGCCGCAGCGAGGCCTTCAGGTCGTGCGACACGGAGTAGGTGAAGTCTTCCAGCTCGGCGTTGGCCCGGGCCAAGGCTTGCTCAAGTCGCTCGTTTTCCTGCCGCAAGCTCTGAAGGGTCAGATCTTTCGGCGCGGTACTCATTTGACCGGCCGGTTCCAGTTGGCAATGCTGACCTGCTTGCCCCGCGCCACGCTCAGCGCGCCGGGCGGTGTATCTTTGGTGATGGTGGAGCCACCGCCCACCGTACCGCCCGCACCTAAGGTAACAGGCGCCACCAGCACGCAGTTGCTGCCAATGTGCACATCTGCCTCAATGATCGTGCGGTGCTTGAAAGCACCGTCGTAGTTGGCGGTGATGCTGCCCGCACCATAGTTCACGCGCTCGCCCACCGTAGCATCGCCCAGGTAAGCGAGGTGGTTGGCCTTGGCACCCTTGGCCAAGGTTGAATTTTTGATCTCGACAAAGTTGCCAATATGCACTTCAGCCCCCAGCCTGGCACCGAGGCGCAAACGGGCAAACGGCCCGATCAGCGCACCCGCGCCCACTTCAATCGCATCCTTGCTACCGGGCTTGCCGCCTTCGATGTGGGTAAACGGGTGAATCACCGCGCCAGCGCCAATGACGGCATTGGCAATCACGCAGTTGGCGCCAATCTTCACGCCCTCGCCCAAGCTGACCTGACCTTCAAAAATACAGTTCACGTCAATCGACACATCTTGCCCACATTGCAGTTGGCCCCGCACATCAAATCGCGCTGGGTCCGCCAGGCGAACACCTTGTTCCATGAAGGCCAGCGCCGTGCGCTGCTGGTGGGCGCGCTCCAACTCGGCCAGTTGTACCGGGCTGTTGACACCCGCCACCTGCACGGCGTCTGCAATCTTGTAGGCCACCACAGGCACACCGTCGGCCACGGCAAACTTCACGATGTCCGTCAGGTAGTACTCGCCTTGCGCGTTCTGGTTGTCCAGACGCGCCAGCCAGGTCTTGAGTTGCGCAGCAGGGACAGCCATGATGCCGCTGTACACCTCGCGGATGGCGCGCTGCGCGTCAGTCGCGTCCTTATGCTCCACGATGGCCTGCACCACCTCGCCCTGGCGAACGATACGGCCATAGCCCGTGGGGTCGGCGAAGTCAATCGTCAACAGCGCCAACTGGGTACCGCCGCAGGCCGCAATGAGTTGTTGCAAAGTATCCGCCCGGGTCAGGGGCACGTCGCCAGAGAGCACTACCACGATGCCCTCATCCTTGAGCACCGGCATCGCCTGCTGTACCGCATGGCCAGTGCCCAGCTGCGGCTCCTGGCGCACAAAATGTATATCAAATTCAGCTGTAGCCTCTGTAGAACTTGAGAGAGCCGCTTCAACTTCGATAGCACCATGACCAGTGATCACCACCACTTGACGGGCTGATAACTCAGCAGCCGTGTCCAGCACATGCAGCACCAGTGCGCGCCCGGCCAAAAGGTGCAACACTTTGGGCAATTTGCTTTTCATGCGCGTGCCTTTGCCGGCCGCCATGATGATTACACCCACAGCATGGGCCTTTTTTTTGTTTTCTGTCATTTCGTTCATGTCCCTATCAACTCGTTCACTATTTCACACGCTCCACATTATCCGCGGGCGGCTGGTTCTGTCGATCACCCTCTTGCTAGCCTTGGTAGTAGCGGGCTGCAGTGTCATCAAACTGGGCTACAACACTGCGCCCAACCTGGGTTACTGGTGGCTGGACAATTACCTGGATTTCAATGAGGTGCAGTCCCTGCAGGTGCGCGCCGATCTTGACGCCTTGCAGGCCTGGCACCGCCAGACCGAGCTCCCGCTGATTACCGCCGCACTTGAGAAATTGCAACGCCAAGCGTTGGCCAATGTGACGTCGGAGCAGCTTTGTGAGGTGTACATCGAACTCAAACCCCGCTTTCAGGCTATTCTCAATCAGTCGGAGCCCAAAATCACAGCACTCGCACCGACGCTCAAGGCAGGACAGCTCGATTACTTGGGAAAGCAACTGGCTGAGCGGGCGGATATGCTGTCTGGACGACTGGAAGAGCCGCAACTCGTGATCCTGCGTGCCAGTGTGGCTGACTCTGCTTTTGATGCAGCCATTAGTCACCGCGAATCACAGCGCCGCCATCAGGATGGTTTGCAAACCCTACGGCTGCTTCAGGGTGCGCCGCTGTCAAAGTTGCGCGTCCGTACCGAAGTGCGCGCCCTGCTGGCCCGCTCCGTGCTGTCACCCGATGCAGCGTACAGGAACTATCAAGACAAAATGAAGTTACCTCCATTTCGCGGACACCTTATTGTTCTCAAAGAAGGAGTCCGAAATGCCTATTACCAAACCGCCGTATTCGGCGCAATTTCGTCAACAGATGGTCGAACTGGTGCAAGCTGGGCGCAAGCCCGGTGACCTGGCCAAAGAATTCGGCTGTCACATCACCAGCATCTTGAGTTGGGTACGCAAGGCGCAGCGTCGCCAACTGATGCCGGCCCACTGAGCGCGGTTGAACGACAGGAGCTTATGGAGTGCGTCGCAAGTACCACCAAGTCCAGATGGAGCGTGACATCCTGGCAAAGGCTACGGCCTGGTTTGCCAACAACGCCGACAAGACGTTCACGTCGTCTACGTGCTGATTGAAGCAAATCAGGCCGAACTCCCCGTACGCACCATGTGCAAAAAACTCAGAGTCTCCGCCAGCGGCTATTACGGCTGGCAGGGACGTCCAGCCTGTAAGCGCCAACAAGCCAATACGACTTTGGCTGCAAAAATCCGTGAAGCATTTGTCGCCAGTGACGAGACCTACGGTATGCCCCGCATCCGCGCTGAGTTGCTGGAGACGGGGGGGCCAGCCGCAAACGCATCGCCCGCTTGATGCGCCAGGGCCACATGCGGGGTGTCAGTCGCCGGCGTAGCTACGTGGTGACTACCCAACGTGATGTGCGCCAGCGCCCGGCGCAGCTGGAAAACCAAAACCGAGGCACGCCTGGCGGTCTTTACCTGGATTGAGAGTTGATACAACCCACGCAGGCGCCACTCCGGTCTGAACTATTTATCGCCCGTCAACTTTGAAACACAGACCCGCCCGGTGGATAACCCTGCATCCCTGATAATTAATCCGCTTCCTCAAGAAGCTAAAAACTGTCCTTGGAAACGGGGCAAGTCCAAAATGACACGAGAGAACTGCAAGACTTTCGCCACACTGCATACAGCACCACTGCCGTGCAACGCGTCGCACTGGTCGAGAGACTCAAAAACTACGAGACCAATGGTAATCCCCCCGTTTTCCACTGACGTCAGAAGTAGAAGGTTTATGCAGCCTTGGCCAAGTGCTGCTTCGGGGTCAATCCACCCAGGGCCATGTGCGGGCGGTCGTGATTGTAGGACCAGGTCCATTGCGTGGCGTGCTCCTGAACCCTCGTCAATAGTTGACCAGTGATTCTGCGAAAGCCACTCATAGCGCACTGTCCGATTGAATCTCTCCACGTAGGCATTTTGCTGGCGGTTGCCAGGCTGGATGTAATCAAGCCGGAGCCCATGCCTTTGGCCCAGTCTTTAATCACGGCGCTGATGTATTCCGGGCCATTATCGCTGCGAATCGCGACTGGCTTACCCCGCCAGCCAATGATCTGCGTGAGCGCCCGAATGACACGTTCAGACGGAAGTGAGAAGTCCACTTCAATGCCCAGCGCTTCACGGTTGAAGTCATCAATGACATTGAACAGCCTGAAGGCTCTGCCGTCTTGCAACTGGTCATGCATGAAGTCCATTGACCAGACCTCGTTCATGGCGCTCGGCACTGCCAGCGGTTCAGGCTTGTCGCGCACCAGGCGCCTCCTGGGCTTGATCCTCAGATTGAGTTCCAGCTCGCGGTAGATCCGTTACCCTCAGTCAGCGCCATCACCTGTGCCTTGGACACACTGGGCACGGCCGTGAAGTCAAAGCTGGAGAGTCGCTTGTCCGGGCTCAGGTTAGATTCATTCCGGTGGCGGTCAATGCGCCGGGCCTCATGCTCATTGATTTCGTGCTCCAGCAAGGCTTCCAACAACCGGTGTGCAGGCCAGCCCTCGGTATCGGACTGTACGCACAGGTCACCGGCCAACCGTTTGATGGTGGGCAGGCGCAAATCGGTCAGCATCATTCCCAGCCGGGCCGACGTGGTGGTGACAGTAGTTGTCGTTGCGGAGTTTGTAATTGACGTCAACCACACAGACAAGCCTGATGGTGACACCCTTGTGCTCAACCGCTTGTTTGGCCATCTCACGTCTTTGAGAGGGCCTCGGCCACGATGTCGGCCTTGAGTTGGGCCTCGACATACAGCTTCTTGAGGCGTCGATTCTCTTCTTCAAGCTCTTTCATGCGGGTCATCATAGAGGTGTCCATACCGCCGTATTTGGCCCGCCATTTGTAAAACGTGGCAGTGCTGACTCCCAGGTCCCGGCACAACTCCGGTACGGGCAATCCAGATTCAACCCGTTTGAGCGCATCCATGATCTGGCTGTCGGTAAATCTCGATCTCTTCATGTAAAATTTCTTTCTAAGAAAATTCTACTTCTGGCGCCGTTGGTTTACCGGGGGGGATTACCCAATGCCCGCACGTTGATGGTACGTGGACGTTGACTACCTCAATCCTGCAGGGTCACTCACATTTCCTTGTCACGCACCACCCATTCAGATGCAGATGCGCAGTTCCATCTTGATGGGCAATGGGCAATGGGCAATCAAAATTTAAGTACCATTGAGTCAATGCTGTAATTTTTCTCAAAAAAAAACGCCCAATCTTTCGACTGGGCGTTTCTGGTTGACTAGCCTGACGATGACCTACTTT